>CANRJX010000136.1 GCA_947631095.1 uncultured Wohlfahrtiimonas sp. | reverse complement strand
CGAGAAATATCTTTAACTGTAACCAAACCTCTTAACTCATTATCATCATTAACAATAACAATGCGCTCTACACGGTGCTCACGCAATAAATCAACGATTTCTGCACGAGGTGTATGCTCTTTCACTGTAATTAAACGATCACGAGGAGTCATCACTTCTTTAATACGAATAGATAAATTATCATGGAAACGAATATCACGGTTAGTGATGATTCCCATTACCTTACCTGCATCAATTACTGGAGCACTTGAAATTTCAAATGTACTAAACATGTGGCGTAATTCAGCCAACGTCATGTCTGGTGTTACAGTCACTGGATCAGAGATAATACCATTTTCGAATTTTTTAACTTTACGAACTTCTGCTGCTTGCTCTTCGATCGTTAAGTTTTTATGAATGATGCCAATACCACCTTGTTGCGCCATAGCAATTGCTAAACGGCTTTCTGTTACTGTGTCCATTGCAGCTGATAATAGTGGGATATTTAAGCTAATTGACTTCGTCAGTTGAGTCTTTAAAGATACCTCTTTAGGAAGAACTTCAGAATAATCAGGAACGAGTAAAACATCATCGAAAGTTAGTGCTTGCTCAATAATACGCAACATATGTGTGATCCCTCTAGAGATTGGTTTGCCAAAAAAGATTGGCTCGGGATTCTAACACAAAACTTAGCGTTTTGGCTATTTCGTTTCAATCTCTATGTGATCTATTAATAATTGAAGCGACTTTTTTCCTCGCCACTCATTCACGTCTAATTTATAAATACAACGCAGTTTTTGTGTGCCTTCTTGCCAATCACTGGCTTTAAAAAATGCAATGGCGCTAACGCCAAAATTAGAATTAGGATATTTGAGTTCTAATTTCAAATGAGTATTTTGCAAAATTTTGGCTTCAGCAACGTCAAAAAAGTTATCAAAAATTGGCTCTGCAAAACCTTGTCCCCAAGGCATCGCCATTTTTAGTGATACTGCATTATCAATTGTAAAATCTTCAATGTTTAATGCACCATCTGTATAAATAACTTTAGGATCAACATCTTTAATCAAAATATCTACGCGCTCTTTTAAAGCATTTTGAAATTCTGCAAAGCATTCTTTTTTTAATGTCAAACCTGCCGCCATCGCATGACCACCAAATTGTAAAATCATTCTGGGATGGTCCGTCGAAATACTTTCGAGCAAATCTCTCAAATGAATTCCTGCAATGGATCGACCTGACCCTTTTAATAACTCATCATTTTCTTCTGCAAAAATAAATGTAGGCTTATTGAATTTCTCTTTAACTCTAGAGGCAACTATGCCGATCACGCCTTGATGCCAAGTAGGATCATATAAAGCAATCGCATTTGGCAACTCGCTGTCATTCAAAACAATGTTCGCCAATATTTGATCTGTTTCTTTTGTCATAGAGCGTTCAATCGCTTTACGCTCTTGATTGAAAGAGTGCAATCTTTCTGCATAATATCGAGCTCGATCTTCTGCATCAGTCAGCAAACATTCAATACCAACACGCATATCATCCAATCGCCCTGCTGCATTTAATAATGGTGAAATTCCAAAAGCAATATCAGTAGTGGAAAGCTCTGCTTGATTTTTACCAGAAACTTCCAATAAAGCCTGAATACCGGCAATCGTTTTGCCTCTTCGAATTCTTTCTATACCTTGTTGCACTAAACTTCGATTATTTTTATCCAACGGAACTAAATCAGCAATTGTGCCCAATGCAACTAAATCTAAATAATCTGCCAAATTAGGAACAGATTGATCTTGAAAATAATTAACATTGATCAATTCACGACGAACAGCCATTAATGTATAAAAAGCAACACCCACACCACATAAAGCTCTACTTTCAAATTGACTGTTTTTTAGATTAGGATTAACAATGACATTTGCATTGGGCAAAACATCACCTGGCAAATGGTGATCAGTAATGACAACATCTAAGCCATATTCACGAGCTTTAGCAACCGCATCTACGCTCGAAATACCATTATCAACAGTGATAATCATGTTTGGAGCATTTTCTAAAATCGAGTCCAATAACGAGATCGTTAAACCATAACCATCGAGCATTCGATTAGGAATACGATAGCTGATATTCTCTGCACCAAATTCTTTCAGTGCGCGCATCATTAAAACAGTCGATGTTGCACCATCAACATCATAATCACCAACGATGAGAATTTTTTTCTGATCAATAATAGCATGTGCGATTAGTTTTCCAGCTTCTTCACAACCATCTAAAGTTGTTGGCGGTAATAGATCTTTAAGATTAAATGAACAATCACTTAAACAATCCAACTTTCGTCTTTGAAGAACATTATTTAATAAAGTCGACTCACTGAACTCTATCAGTGAGTATTTAGGTCTTTCATAGATAATCATTATAAGTATTTATAAGTAAATTTAGGACGAATCAACACAAATTTGAATTTTTTGTTATAGATAAATTTTTCACCATCTACAGTATCCAAAATAATATTGTTAATTAACCCCTTTTCTACTGCATCTATCGCGGGCTGAAGTAACATAGAAGCAATTTGTGATCGTGTATCGAGCCAGCCTAATAAATCATTGTCTGCTATTTTAAACATTAAGCGATCATCCACAACACAAATACTCGGATGATTATGCACCATTTGTGCTAGATCAGCTGTTGAATTTCTCAGTGGAAAAAAAGATATTCCAGATGCCTTTCCTACACCTCGCACGACACAATTGTCTGAAAAAATTGCAGAATAATCTAAATCGCTCTTAAATTCATGAAGATTACCATTGCCCCAAGGCCAAAAATCAACAATTGCTTCATATTTTTGACGCAACCTTAAACGGTTATAGGGATAACTTTGTAACCATTCACGAGCTTTTGAAAATCCATTTTGCCAATATTCAGCATCTACGCCTGATAATCCATAAGTACCAGATGCTCTTAATTGAGGTGTCATTTTCCATAGCGATGTTGAAAAAACGTCATTATGTGTCTTCAATGAAATAAACCAATCACCATTGGCTGTAACAATAGAATCTTCAGCAAATGAAAAGTCATTTGCAAAATCTTCAGCCATTTTTTGGATCATATGACCGCGCAACATTGTTGCACCAGTATTCGTTAATAAAGATATTTTAAACCAGTTATTAGAGCGTATTTTTATACCGCTCGCATCTAAACCACAACGTGCCCAAGCAATATCCTCAGGAAGTTTTAAGTAGTCAGTTAGAGCATCTTGAAAGTTTGTATGATGGGTTTTATGCGATGTTGATGAGCGTAAAAACTTTTCATACAAAGAGTTTAATTGTGCTAAAGAAATTTTACTTTCCCAAGCTTTAGGCAAGTTATTAGTCAATCCTGGGATGATAAATAAAATAGTATTCATTAGTAATCTACGCTATAACTTTTAATTAAAAACACTCTTAACACACCTTATTATTTACTGTTTTCGAATCACAAAGAAAAACTGATTGTCTTCAATCCAAAATTTTAATAGCTCATTAGATGTTTTACTTAAAAAAGCTTTAAAATCTATTTCTGAATGTGGATCAGTTGTGATTACCTGAATTTCATCCCCTGTACTCATTTTCTGCAATGCTTGTTTTGTTTTCAAAATAGGCATTGGACATTGTAAATTTTTCAGATCTAATACTTCCATTTTTCACCAACTCATTAGCATACAAGCCATAATAATCGCATTTTCCCTACCATTAACTGTAGGATAATATCCTTTGCGCACATCAATCTCATGAAAGCCTTCTGCTTCATATAGTGATAATGCAGCAATATTTGATTCTCTGACCTCTAAGAAAACTGAAGTGATTTTTTTTTGCTCAAGCTCAGTTTTAACATAACGCAATAGGCATTTGCCCAGTCCTTTTCCTTGATGTTCTGGTGCAACCGTAATATTCAAGATTGTAGCTTCATCCAAAACAATCATTACAAATACGTAGCCTATGATTTTATCATAATTTGTCATTTTAATTTTGTACTCATTCCCCATAAACATAGAGCGCATAGTTTTTTCACTCCAAGGAATGGGATAAGCCGCCTTTTCAATTGCATAAATTTCAGAAAAATCCTCTTGGGACACTTCAGAGAAAACAATATCATTCATAATCAATGTTTAACCAACCTCTTTATATCTTTCCAAAACCCTGCTTTTTCTTCGGGAAATTTAAGCAATTGGTGAATATTGTAGCTAATATAAACTGGTATATTACTCCCCAAAATATTAGAAGCTCCTTGCAACTGTCTTAAATCATCAAAAGGTTGTCGACTATTTAATAAATATTTAGCCACATTTCTACCCAATAATAAGATTTTTTCAGGCTTAATTTTATCTAATTCAAGCTTTAAATATTGACTACAAATCTCCTCTTCTTGTTGAGTAATAAATTCTTGATAAGGCGCACATTTAATATAAGGCGTAATATAAACATCTGACTCTTTATATCCCAATGCTTTTAAAATATTATTCAATAATTTACCCGCATCATCCACTAAAGGTTTACCCAGTAAGTCTTCATTAAACGTAGGTGCTTCAGTAATAATAAATAATTTTGCATGCTCATTACCTTGCCCTTCTATAACTTGTGTTCGCCCTTTATGTAAAACACAAGCAGTACAATGGCTCAGATCACTCAAACCAAATGCAGAAATTTGCTGAGTTTTTTGAGTATCTGCAAGTTGTAATGCCTTATACTCAACCAACTGAGTCTCTTGTAAAATCTGAGACTCAGCCTCTATTTCAATAACCTCTTCCTCAATATTTGAACGACTTTGCCAAATAGGAATGTTTAATAATTTTAAATAGTGAGAATTATGATTCATGTCGTTCATGGCGCTCATTACGTTTTGCTTGCAATGCTAATATACGTTTTTTGCGTGCTCTACGACGACAAAGAGATTGAATAGGTGCAGATAAACCATAAATAAATGCTGTTAAAAACAAAACGATGGATGGAGATGAAATTAACATACCGGCATAAATAACGATCAAAATTAATACTGGAAATCTAACTTTTTGAATGGCCAATGATTTAAAGCTATAAAACAAAAAGTTCGAAACCATCATTAAACCTGCATATAAAGTCACGATTACCATTAATCCTGTAACATCATGCCCTGTATAGCTTAATTCTGCGCCAAATGCAGTGGCAATTTTTTTAATGCCAACTTCTCCTGCCCAAACCGCACCTGCAACAATTGCAGCAGCCGTTGGACTGGGTAAGCCCACAAAATAATTTTTATCCACAGAACCAATTTGCACATTAAATCGAGCTAAACGTAATGCCGCACATGCTAAATAAACAAAAGATGCAAACCAGCCAATGCCAATGACTTTTGAGACTTCACCCAATCCTTGGAATGACCACATATAAACTAAAATTGCAGGTGCTGCACCAAATGCGATCACATCTGCCAATGAGTCATATTGCTCACCGAAGCTACTTTGTGTATTGGTCCAACGTGCAAC
>CANRJX010000135.1 GCA_947631095.1 uncultured Wohlfahrtiimonas sp. | reverse complement strand
ATTGTTGCTGATAAAGATACAATAGCTAATTTTGATAATGTTTTCATAATAAAACTCCTTAAAAATAAATGTATTTAAAATCTTTCCTGTGTTGCTATGTTGTGTATTCTAGATTTAACTTAGCTTTGTTAATATCATTTTTAGGAAAATTATTTGTGCCTAATAGGCATTAATTGAATGTGCTAATAATAATTATTATCATTTAATGCTATAAATGTTTTTTAGCTTTATAATGGCAATGTTGCGCAATGCGACTAAAATCATTCGAAGTAAAGAATGGTTTGGATACACAATTTCCATACATTGAACAGGTGAATAGAGAAGAATGACGCAATCGGAAAGAATTTTAGAGTTAAGAAATGCACCTATCAATAAGCTGTTATGGAGATATGCTTTACCCGCAATCATCGGCAGCACAGTAAGCGCTTTGTATAACATCATCACTCGATATTTTATTGGTAATGCTGATTATTTAACAGATGATGCTATGAGTGCGATTGGTTTGGCATTGCCGATTATGACCATTTTGGCAGCCTTTGGCATGCTTGTTGGCGCAGGTGCAGGCAGTCGAATTTCAATTTTTCTAGGCAATGAAGAGTATGAAAAAGCAGAGCAAGTCATTGGTACATCATTAGTATTAACAGTCATTATTACGCTAGCTGTTTCCATGATTTTTTATGTCTTCTTAACGCCTTTAGTAACTTTTTTAGGTGCTGATGATGGCACATACCAACATACTTATGATTTTTTAAAATATTTTTTACCGGGTGCTTTATTCACTAATTTATGTTTTAGCTTTAATAATATGATGCGAGCATCGGGCTATCCGAAAAAAGCAATGTATACGATGTTGTTAACTTTAGTGTTAAACGCAGCATTAGCCCCCATGTTTATTTATTGGTTGAAATGGGGTGTTGAAGGTGCTGCATTATCGATAGTCTTATCCATGATGATTGGTACAGTGTTTGTTATGCAACATTTTATGAGTAAAAAAACACTGCTGCGTTTTAAATGGTCAACAATACGCATTAATTGGTCGATTACTAAGGCAATTTTAAGCATTGGTATGTCACCATTTTTAATGAATGTAGTCGCGAGTAGTATTATTTTTATCATTATCCAGCAAGTGAAAGTTTATGGTGGATCTGTTGCGGTGGGTGCTTATACGATTGTCAATGTATTATTAATGCTTGTGATCCTTATTTTGCTTGGATTGACTCAAGGAATGCAGCCAATTGTTGGTTACAGTTTTGGTGCTAAGAATATGCATCGATTAAGAGAGGCATTATTACAAACAATTAAGCTAGGTGTATTAATTGGCACTATTGCAATGGTCATTGGCGTGTTTTTTCCAGAAAATGTAGTGGCATTATTTAACCCATCTGCCGAACTGGCAGAAGTTGCTGTTAATGCCATTAAAATCATTACAATTTTATTGCCTTTGGTTGGATTTCAAACAGTTGTGATTATTTTCTTTCAAAGTATTGGTAAAGTGAAACAATCAATTTTTTTAAGTTTGAGTCGCCAAATTGTTTTTTTACTGCCAGCATTATTCATCTTGCCTAAGTATTTTGATATTGATGGTGTATGGTACGCAATTTTCTTTGCTGATTTTACATCTACTTGTATTTCAGCTATTTTTTTATGGATACAGATTAAAGAATTTAAAAAATCCATTGATATATAAACTCGGTGAAAAATATGCTGCATACCTTTTTATCAGTCTTGCCAATATTTTGTTTAGTTATGACAGGTTTTGTGGCAAAAAAATTATTACCTCATGCGGTATTGTGGCAAGGGATTGAAAAATTAGTTTATTACTTATTTTTCCCCGTTTTATTAATCATTGAAGTGTCTAAGGCTGATTTTTCTAATGGTGGATTATTTCAATCGATTGTTGCCCCTTTGTTTGGAACATTAATTGTTGCTGCAGTAATTTTTTTCTCTAAAGTATATTTTAAAATAGAAAACAGCTTATTTACTTCTATATTCCAAGGTGGTACTCGATACAATTCATATGTTTTTATAGCGCTTGCACAATCGCTTTTTGGCAATGAAGGAATTGTAATTGCTGGTGTTTTTATGGCTTATATGATTATTGCAGTTAATATTATGTGTATTTCTGTGATGAATATTTATGGTGTGAATCAAAATAATAAGAAAGGCTTTTTTAGTATCATCATTGCATTAGTTAAAAATCCACTGATCATCGGCGTATTGATAGGTTTACTATTAAACTATTTAGATCTTCAGCCCACAGGTGCAATCAAACAATATTTATTGTATTTAGGAAATACTGCTACGCCATTGAGTTTAATGTCTGTTGGTGCTGGATTAATCATTGTTATGGATTCTAAAAAAACTCTGGCGATTTTTTATTCAATCTTTTTGAAATTATTGTTGTTGCCAGCAGTCACAATTATTCTATTGTATTTGATGAGTGCATCAGGATTAGTGGCTAATATTGCTTTATTGTTTTCAGCAATGCCATCAGCAGGTAATGCTTATATCTTATCGCGCCAAATGGGTGGTGATTCTGAGGCAATGGCATCGATTATTACCTGGAGTACTTTATTATCCATCATCACAATACCGATAGTGATCGGA
The DNA here is from genome assembly GCA_947631095.1 of uncultured Wohlfahrtiimonas sp. Taxonomy (GTDB): domain Bacteria; phylum Pseudomonadota; class Gammaproteobacteria; order Cardiobacteriales; family Wohlfahrtiimonadaceae; genus Wohlfahrtiimonas. The sequence goes on along the minus strand of CANRJX010000135.1, from coordinate 2,942 downwards.
TTATTTGAGTTTGCAAATTAAGTAAATATTATTTGAGTTATTATCAAAATATAATAATTTAGTGATATTGTAGCTAGTCGAATTTTTGGGAGAATATTGTATGCGTAAGATTTTACGTTTAACCACTTTTGCGAGTTTATTGATTGTATTATCTGCTTGCTCAACTTGGAATGGCATGAGCTCAAGAGAGAAAAAAGCAGTGGGTGGCGCTGCTGTTGGTGCTGTCACAGGCGCATGGATCTTTGATGGTGCTGTTCTTGGAACTGTCGGTGGTGCCGCTGTGGGTGGTTTGATTGGTGATGAAATTGGTAAATAACTAATTCTTCAATATCTCGAGCCCCATTGTATTTCAGTGCATTGGGGTTTTTTATTGTCACTGTGAAATTTATCACAGACATTAATGAATTATATTAACTTCTACCTTGAATCTGAGATTAATGTAGCCATATTATTCAGTATTCGTGGCATAATGCCCATTCATTTTTTATACGGTGAGGAATTACTTAGATGTCATTTACCCAACTGAAATCAACCTATATCGACTCTTTAAATGTCACATTAGAAGAGTATGTTCATAACGAAACACAAGCTAAGCATTTTCACATTGCTTCAGATGATACGAACAATACATTTTTAGTCGGGTTTCTCACAGTTCCACAAGATTCTACGGGTGTTGCACATATTTTAGAGCACGTTGCATTATGTGGTTCTAAAAATTATCCTGTGCGTGACCCATTTTTTATGATGATTCGTCGTTCATTGAATACATTCATGAATGCATTTACATCCTCAGACTGGACGGCTTACCCATTCTCAAGTCAAAATGAAAAAGACTTCTATAATTTGATGAACATCTATTTGGATGCGGCATTTTTCCCAAATCTAAACTACTACGATTTCTTGCAAGAAGGGCATCGTTTTGAGTTTGAAGAGACTGAAAATCCAGAAAGTCCGTTAGTTTATAAAGGCGTTGTATTCAATGAGATGAAAGGTGCAATGAGTTCGCCAGTTTCATTGTTGTACCAAGAAATCACAACAAACTTATTCCCAACAGTCACTTACCATCATAACTCTGGTGGTGATCCTAGACGCATTCCTGATTTAACGCATGAGCAATTAAAAGCGTTCCATGCGAAGCATTATCACCCATCCAATAGTGTGTTTTTCACATACGGTAATTTAGATCCAAAAGAGCACCAAAAAGTTTTTGAAGATCGTGTACTGGCACAATTTACAGCGGAAACATTCGACTTTGCAGTACCTAATGAACATCGTTTCCATGAACCAAAACATGTAACGAGCTACTATCCTTTACCAAAAGAAGAAAGCTTAGAAAAGAAAACGCATGTGATTAATACTTGGTTGCTGAATCCTATTTATGACAACTATGATGTGATGCGTGCCCGTATTTTAAGTGGTGTATTACTAGACAACTCAAGCTCACCGCTTCGTCATGCATTAGAAACTACAGATTTAGGTGTTGCACCATCAACATTCTGTGGTTTAGAAGACAGTACAAAAGAAATTTTCTTCTGTGCAGGTTTAGAAGGTGCTGATAGCGAAAATGCTGAAAAAGTGAATGAGTTAATCACTTCAACTTTAATGCAAGTGCGTGATCAAGGTGTTGATATTTCTGTCGTTGAATCTGTATTGCATCAATTAGAATTATCCTCTCGTGAAATTGTTGAAGGCAGAACACCTTATGGTTTGAACTTGATTCTTCAATGTTTAGCACCTGTATTGCATGGTGGAAATGCAGTTGATGCATTGTCAATTGATAACATATTGTTAACAATGCGTGAAGAAATTCAAGATCCTCAATTTATTCCTAATTTGATTGATCGCATGTTGTTAAATAATCAGCATAAATTGGTGCTAACAGTAAAGCCAAGCCATACAATGGCAGATGAATTAGTGGCTGAAGAAAAAGCGCGTTTGGCTGAAATTCAAGCTAATTTAACTGATGAGCAAAAAGCAACAATCATTGCAGAAGCGATTGAACTGAAAAAACGTCAGAATCAAGAAGATGATATCAGTGTATTACCAATAGTAACGCGTGAAGACATCCCTGAAACATTAAATATTCCAGATGTTGCTGCAACCGTAGTCAATGATCAGTCGATCTACACAGGTTCAGTAAATACTAATGGAATGATTTATCAAAGCTTAATCGTTGAATTGCCTGCGCTTACTGAAGAAGAAAGTCGTTTGTTGCCTTATTTAAACAGCATATTGACAGATGTTGGCTGTGGAAAATACAGCTATACAGAACAACAAGCGCGTATTTATGCAACAACTGGTGGTTTAAGTGCGACAGCTTTGTACCAAACAGATCGTAAAGATGGCAAAGTTAAAGCATTGTGGGTGTTGTCTGGCAAAGCCTTAGCTGCAAATAGTCAACATTTAACTGATTTATTAAAAGAAACATTTTTTGAAGCACGTTTTGATGAAATCAAGCGTATTCAAGAATTGTTGAATCAATTAAAGTTATCTCGCGAAGAAGGCATTGTATCTAGCGGTCATTTATATGCGATGGGTGCTGCAAGCCAAAACATGTCTGAAATTGCCTATTTATCTGAAGAAATTGGTGGTATGCGTGGTATTCAGCAAGGCAATGCTTTGACTGAAAAACTAAAAGACAATGCTGCTTGTGAAGCATTTGCAGCACAATTGAAAGACCTGTTGAAAAAATTAAATGGTTCAGATTATGAGTTAATGATCATTACAAGTGATGAGCAACTGGCTGAATTCAGTGATTATTTCACAAAAACATTAAGCCATGATGTCTCTGAATCACAAAACTATGTATTTCCATTCTCTGTGCCACAAGAAAAACTGAACATTGGTTGGGCGATTAATGCTCCTGTCCATTATTGTGGCAAAAGCTATAAAGTGGCAAACAGTGATCATGAAGATGCGCCAGCATTGACTATTTTAGCGGG
>CANRJX010000134.1 GCA_947631095.1 uncultured Wohlfahrtiimonas sp. | reverse complement strand
GAATTTGCTTTTGTTTCTTACGTGCTTCATGCTGCTTCTTTTGTTGTTCGAACTTGAATTTACCATAATTCATGATCTTACATACAGGCGGAACAGCCGCAGGAGAAATCTCCACCAAATCAAGGTCGTTATCATAAGCTAATTGCAATGCATCTGCAAGTGAAACAATACCTTTAGCTTCACCTTCAGCATCTATTAAACGCACTTCGCGCGCGGTAATTTCTTCATTCAACTTATGTTCATTCTGTGTGCTAATAACTCTATCTCCATTAAGTATTAATTTTTATTCATTAGTTCAATCGCAGATTCTAATGACATTGTTCCTAGATCTTCGCCTTCACGCGTTCTAACAGAAACCAAACCTTCTTCTGCCTCACGCTTACCAACAACTAAAAGATATGGAATTCGGGCAATAGTAGCCTCACGAATTTTATATCCAATCTTTTCATTTCTCAAGTCTATTTTGGTACGAATATTTGCATTCTTCAGTTTAGCTTCAATATCTTTTACATAATCATCTTGTTGACTTGTAATCCCTGAAACAAACACCTGAATAGGTGCCAACCAAAATGGGAATGATCCTGCATGATGCTCAATTAAGATACCAATAAATCTTTCAAACGATCCTAAAATCGCTCTATGCAACATTACTGGACGCTTACGAACATTATCTTCATCAACGAACTCAGCATCTAATCTTTCCGGCAATACGAAGTCTAATTGTATCGTACCCACTTGCCATGAACGACCTAATGCATCTTTAATATGGTATTCAACTTTAGGTCCGTAGAACGCGCCTTCACCCGGCAATTCTTCCCATTCAACACCTGCTGCACTTAATGCTATGCGCAAACCTTCTTCTGCTTTATCCCAAGTTTCATCTGTTCCCGCTCTTTCTTCAGGACGCAAACTCAATTTGATTGAAAGATTTTCAAAACCAAAACGATCATAAACACTCATCGCAAATTTATGAAATTGTGATACTTCACTCACAACTTGATCATCACGACAGAAAATATGTGCATCATCTTGAACAAATCCACGGACACGCATTATACCATGTAACGCACCTGAAGGCTCATTACGATGACATGAACCAAATTCTGCCAAACGCAATGGCAAATCACGGTATGAATGCAAACCATGATTAAATACTTGAACATGACAAGGACAGTTCATTGGCTTCACTGCATAATCACGATTTTCTGATGCAGTTGTGAACATGTTGTCACGGTAGTTTTCCCAATGCCCTGATTGCTCCCAAAGTGAACGATCAACAACCATTGGTGTTTTAATTTCTAAGTAGCCTTCTTCTTGTTGGCGTTTTCTCATATATTGTTCAATTGTTTGCCACAACTGCCAACCATTAGGATGCCAAAACACCATTCCTGGTGCTTCTTCTTGAAGATGGAATAATTCTTGTGCTTTACCGATTCGACGGTGATCGCGTTTACCAACTTCTTCTAAGAAAGTTAGATGAGCTTTTAGCTCTTTATCTGTCGCGAATGCAGCAGCGTAAATACGAGTCAACATTTTGTTGTTTGAATCACCGCGCCAATAAGCTCCTGCGATGTTCATCAATTTAAATGCTATATTTGCTTTTTTGATCGTTGCTAAATGTGGCCCTACGCATAAATCTGTAAATACATCTTGCCCATCATTTCCTTGACGATACAATGAAATTTCTGTTTGATCTTCAGGCGCACGTGCGATGATATCTGCTTTATAAATTTCACCACGTTTTTCGAAGTATTCAATCGCTTCTGCTCTAGGATGCATTTCACGAGTAACATCCAAACCTTCCTTGATGATTTTTTGCATTTCAGCTTCAATTGCTGGCAAATCTTCAGGCGTGATGTGTGTTTTAAAATCGATATCGTAGTAAAAGCCTGTATCAATCGTTGGTCCGATTGCTAATAAAGCATCAGGGTAAAGATTTTTGATTGCTCGAGCCAATACTTGTGCTGCTAAAGTATGGCGAACAACATCTAACCCTTCTTCATCTTTTAACGTCAAAATTCTAACTGCCGAGTTTGTTGTTAAAACCGTTGAGAGATCTTTTTGCTGGCCATCAACAACCATCGCGATTGCTGCTTTAGCTAAGCCTGGTCCAATACTATCCACAATATCAAAACCTGTTACAGGATTTTGATACTCTCTCTGACTACCATCTGGCAGGGTAATTACAACCATTTAATACTCCACAGCGCTGATTGATTAATAAACACAGCATTATATATCATTTAGCAGAATAACAACATATTTACTGCACAATAATTTCACAAGTTTATTTTAATGCAAAATCCTAAATCTCCATGTTATGATTCGCCCTGTTTCAAAAACTTTAATAATATTAATGAGCCTATTAAAATGAAAAAAATACTTTTATACCCATTTATCGCTTTAACACTTTTATTTGTAGTTGCTTGCTCAGGCTCAACAGATAGTCCTGAAAACATTACAAAACATTTTATTGAAAGCACCTATAAAGGTGATAGCAAAGCTTTAATTGAGGCTTTAGATCTAGGAAAAGAAGGTAATGATCCTGCTGTGAAAGAAATGATTTCAGGCAAAATGTCTATGGCAGCACAAGAAGCAAAAGCTGAAAGTGAAAGAAATGGCGGCATATCTTCAATCGAAATTACTGATGTGAAATATTCAGATGATAAAACACAAGCCAAAGTTTCCTTTACAGTAAAATTCAAGAAAAATGATGCCTCAGATGCAGGCGTTATGAACACTGTAAAAACTGATAAAGGTTGGAAAATCCAACTATAATTCTGTGCGATGATCACTTTATTAATAAGAAGTGTTGCGATATTTATCTCAACACTTTTTTTATATACTTTATCTTTTACACACGCAATTCAATTAGAAATTGGGGACATTGTTTTGCGCACAGGTACAACAGTTGATAGTTTAGTGATTCAAAAATTAGCGAATGTGCAATATTCACACATTGGTGTGATTACCCAAATATCACCTGAAGTTATCGTCGTACATGCAACAACAGACGATGATCCCAATAAACCCAATCAAGTCCTCGCAACTAAATTTGATACATTTGTATCACCAAAATTCGCTAAAAACTTTCTTATTATTAGACCCAATTTTTTAAGCACTATCGAAAAAAACATCTTTGCTACTGAAATCGCAGAGAAAACTGGTCATGCTTATATCTTAAAGAATCAACAAGAAGAAAACCTATACTGCACAACTCTATTAGAGCAACCCTTATTAAAGTTGCGCCCTACTATTCAACTCAAATGGCACGCAATTAATTTAGGGCCTTTTCAGGGTGACTACCTATTCCCCGATACATTTATGGACATAGAAGGCATGACAGTAATTCAAAGCAAAGTAGTTACACCCTAGCTTTGGCATAAAAATCGTATTAATAATTCTCATACTTCTAACAGGATTGATTCTATTGATATTAAACTGCTAAAAGCATACCTGTGACATATTAAGACTTTACCCTATAATGATCGCCTTTCTTAATTTCAAAAACTGTCTGCATGGAAAAATCTTTATCCAATACAAAAGAAGCAACAACAGAACTTGCTGCGGTACTCATTGCAGTTACAGATTCTGAAGCAAAAGTTTTAACGGTAGAACAAGGCAGTTCTTTGCCTTATGGTCCACTTAACCCTATTCACAGCTCTTTACAAGCGGGTGTACGCCAATGGGTCGAAAGCCAAACTCATCAACCATTAGGATATGTCGAACAACTGTATACATTTGTTGATACGAATCGTAAAACTTCTTCTGGTCACTACTTAGTCTATATTAGCTATCTTGGACTGGTTCGAGAAGAATCAGATCATTTGGAATCAAAAGCTACATGGATTAATTGGTATGATTATTTCCCATGGGAAGACCACAGAGATGGGCGCCCTAAATTTATTGAAACAGAGTTTTTACCCATTTTTAAACATTGGATTAGCTCAGGCAACACAATAGCTGAGCAAAAATCACGCGAACAAAGGGTTAACCTTTGCTGGGGATTATCACCATTTTCTTGGAATGAAGAATATGTATTGCAGCGTTATGAGCTAATGTATGAAATTGGCATTTTACCTGAAGCTTCATCACAAAAAATGGTTATATCCAAAGAGTTTTGTGGCCAGAGAATGTCACATGATCATCGTCGAGTTTTGGCATCTGCAATGGCTCGCTTACGCGCCAAAATAAAGTATAGACCTGTGATCTTTGAACTTATGCCGCCCTGTTTTACACTTTGGCAATTGCAACAAAGCATAGAAGCTTTAGGCGGAATAACATTGCATAAGCAAAATTTTAGACGCTTTATCATGCAACAAGAGCTCATTGAAGAAACTGGAGAAATTGATCCTACAGGCCCCGGCAGACCTGCAAGATTATATCAATTCAGAGATGATATTTTATTAGAGCGTTCTCTGTCAGGCAGCAAATTACCCATTTCTCGATAATCTATTTAAGCCGGGCCAACATGTTTAAATAACACTGAATCCTGACTCAAATCGCCTGATGCTTTGACATTCAGCTGACGAGTTTCTGCAAAATTCAACATGCGCTCCATACTGATTTGTGCTTTTCTACGAATATCTTCATCAATCATAATTTCATCGGATTGATGAATTAAAGCATTCTTAATCTTCTCTAAGGTATTCATTGCCATCCATGGACATAAAGCACAGCTTTTACATGTTGCGCTTTCACCTGCGGTTGGTGCGATAATTAAAGTTTTATTCGGCAAGGCTTGTTGCATTTTATAAAAAATACCACGATCTGTTGCAACGATAAAACTCTCTGCTTGTGAGTTTTTTGCAAATTTAATAATTTGTGAAGTAGAACCTACAAAGTCAGCCTGATCCACAACATCTGCGGGCGATTCAGGATGAACCAAAACTTCTGCACCAGGATTTTGTTCACGACATACACGCAACGCATCAGATTTAAATTCATCATGAACAATGCAGTGACCCTGCCACATGATCATATCAGCGCCTGTTTGCTCTTCAATATAGCGCCCTAAATGGCGATCTGGCCCCCACACAATTTTTTTACCCGCCTGATGTAAAGCACTCACAATATCTAATGCAATCGCTGAAGTCACAACCCAATCAGCCCTAGCCTTCACTTCTGCGCTTGTATTTGCATACACAACAACTTCACGATCAGGATATTGATCACAAAATCTTGAAAACTCTTCAGCAGGACAACCGATATCTAGTGAACAAGTTGCATCTGTATCAAGCATTAAAATAGTTTTTTGAGGACTGAGTATTTTTGCAGTTTCACCCATAAATTTAACACCCGCTACGACCAAAGTATCCGATATAGCATCTCTACCAAAACGTGCCATTTCAAGGGAATCTGCAACACATCCACCTGTTTCTTCAGCTAAAGCTTGAATCAGAGGATCAGTATAATAATGTGCAATTAATGTTGCATTTTTATGACTCAATAATTGTTTAATTTCATTCTTTAAGATCTCTTCATTCGTGTCTTTTGCTTCATTCTCCATAACTCCCCCATCATTTTAATATCAAAATAGACATATACTCAGTATGAGCATATATGCTAATTGATAAAATCATATCAATTATTCAATAAAAAGTATCCAAAAAATTTTATCTACTGATTTTACCGATGAAAAAG
>CANRJX010000133.1 GCA_947631095.1 uncultured Wohlfahrtiimonas sp. | reverse complement strand
CTTTAGCAGTTTCTGTCATACGTTTATAAATCCTCTGTTTGATAGTGGTTGAAGAGTGCAACAATCAAAATTAGTTTCTATAAGTGTTGAGCATATTGCTAGATATCAATTTCATATATAAATAATATTATTTTCTACTATTTTTATATTTTATTTTTAATATCGATGTAAGCCCGACTTTTCATTTATAAATAGTCATAACTTTAAGAAGTTAGAGCCCTAACCAATTTTTGAAGATGTTGATTATTGGCATTGCGATTATCTATTAATGTAAACCATTTTGTCTATATTGTGCAAATAAAATGAAATATAACGAAAATCTTATTGTTAAATCCTAATCTTAAATTTGAAAATATATTTTATATTTAAGTAAATAGTTTTTAAATAAAGAGCATTATTTGTAAAGACGGTTGAATTTCAAAAGATAAATCGATTATCGCCAGTTTACTGATAAGTTATCAAAACTGATGATTAACGTTAACTTTATGAATCAAAGAATGATTATTGTAATCAATTAGGGAAGATTGCACAATTTTAGTAGGTGTAATTTTATTATAAATCAATTTATTGTATTTAACATCATGTGTTTGCTTTTTTGCTTTTTTGATATTTTACTAATTCACATGTCTCTGGTTTGAAATCCAAAGAAAAGTTCATCATATAAAATACCCCAAAAGTTGTATTCAACTCTTGGGGTGTATCGTTCATTATCTTTATGGCTTGGTATAAGCATGAAATCTGATGGGGCGCCCAGCGTTATTGGCGCCAGAAACTCGGTGTAATCAATACAAATAGAGTAAAGATTTCAAGGCGGCCAAGTATCATTGTGAACATTAATGTGGATAAAGCACCAGATGGAAGATCCCCATAAGTGCTTGCAACAGAACCAAGGCCAGGACCTGTAATATTTAAGCAAGCTGCAACAGCAGAGAAGGCGTCAAGCGGTGATAGACCAAAAGCAGTCATGATAAGGGTAAGGATTGCTGTTGAAAAAGCATAAATTCCTAAAAATGCCCAAACACTGCCCAAGATATCATTATGTACAACACGTTTATTGAGACGAATTGGAAACTTACCATGTGGATGTATTAGTAGCTTCACTTCTCGCATGGCCTGCTTAGTGAGTAATATGACGCGAATAACCTTCATCCCGCCGGCTGTTGATCCAGAACAACCCCCAATAAAAGTAATAAATACAATCAGAATGGGGAGATAGCTCGGCCATTCACTAAAGTTCGTGATGGTAAGGCCTGTTGTTGTGATCATAGAAATAATGACAAAGGTTGCCTCAAGGATAATATCGCCAATGGAGTCGAAGACTTTGAAGTTATAAAGACCTAATGCAACAAGGCAGATCGCCACTAAACAAATTGCAAAAAATGCCCTTAATTCGGTACTTTCAAGATAGAGATTTAATTTTTTCTGACGGAAGGCTAAGAAATGTGTCGTGAAATTAATCGAACTCACGAACATAAAGATGATTGCCGCAATATCAATAAATTTGCTATCAAAGTGTCCAAGGCTATCATCATAGTTTGAGAACCCAGCGGTTGCGACAGTTGTAAAACCATGGGTAATCGCATCAAAGAGATCCATGCCCCCGATGTAGTAAACAATGATACAAGTCGCCAAAAGAATAAGATAAACAGACCAAAGATTACGGGCCGTTTGTGCAATTCTAGGGGTGAGCTTATCTTCTTTAATAGGACCCGAAACTTCCACCTTAAATAGTGCCATTCCTCCCATGCCAAGAAGTGGCATAATCGCAACGGCCAAGATGACGATCCCCATTCCTCCGAAGAAATGGAGCTGGGTTCTATACCAAAGTATGGATTTTGGAAGAGATTGAAGATTCGTTAAGACGGTAGCTCCTGTCGTGGTAAACCCGGATGTTGCTTCAAAAAGAGCATGTGTAATAGGGAGGTGGACTGCCGGAGAGATAATTAAAGGAAGCGCACTAATACAACTTAAAGTTGTCCAGAATAGGGAGACGATCAAAAATCCATCTCGAGTTTTTAATTTACCATCTGTTTTATGACATGGGATCCAAAGTGAAAGCCCCAAGATCAATGTGATCAAGAAAGTAATAAAAAAATATTTAGCCTGACCATCATGATAGATATAGGAGATAATGATCGGAATTAAATAGGTAAAGCTAAAGCTTGTAACAAAAATCCCAATGACTTTGCACACAAGTGTAATCTGATTGCGCATGGCGCCTATTCTCACATATTAAACAAAGCGCTAATTATACCGGTTTTTTGATTAGAACAATACAAAATTGTGCCAATCAAAAGCTTAGGTTTTAAAACAGCGTATTGTATTGAAAGCGGAATTTTTCCTTATTGCTAGTATATTTAGCGCTTTGATGATGGCTAATCTTGCTTTTTCCATATAAACAGTAGAGAATATCGTTGACCGCCTCTATAATATTGGGGTTGGTGTATAAATCTCTAACTATTTTATTTTTTAAGGAAATAATATAATGAAAAACTTAGTAAAAGTAACTGCGTTAGTAGTTCTTGGTGCTTTCACAGTAGGTTGTGCTTCACAACAAGTTCAAAACACAGCTGACCAAGCATTACAAACTGCAAACGAAGCAAAAAGCATCGCTCTTGCAACACAAGCACAATTTGACAAATACTTCACAAAAACTCGTTTCAAATAATAAACGATTTTTGAGTATTTGAAATCTTGATTAATTCTTGAATTAATTCCAAGATTAACAAATAGGGCTCCTACTTGTAGGAGCCTCTTTTTTTGTCTAGGTTTTAATAGAAAATTAACAATATTGAATTATTTTAAAGTGTTATTTGAAATTGATTATTCAGTCTTTTGCTCTCGTGCAAGTAGTTGTTTAAGAGAAGCATTCGGTAAGACATTTTTATGAAGAATCTTATAGACCTGTTGTGCGATAGGCAGGTCAATTCCTAAGGTTTCTCCTAACTCATAGAGATTTTTAACGATACTAGCACCCTCAACAACTTGTCCGACTTTCTCAAATGCTTCAGAAGTAGTAAGTCCCTCACCTAGATAGAGACCAAATCGGCGATTACGGGACTGATTGTCTGTCGCGGTTAACACTAAGTCTCCAAGGCCTGCAAGTCCTTTAAATGTTTCAGGATTGCCTTGTAATGCAATACCTAGGCGCGTCATTTCGGCAAGTCCTCGCGTAATGAGCGCTGCTCTTGCATTTGCACCAAAGCCTAAGCCATCGGATATTCCAGTAGCGATTGCAATGACATTTTTATATGCGCCGGCAAGCTGCACGCCTTTGATATCTAAATTGCCATAAACACGCATATTATCATGGTGGAAATAGGGAATAACAGCTTCAAGGTCAGCTTCACTATTACCGGCAATTGCGATTGCTGTTGGGTAGAGTTTTGCAACTTCTTTCGCAAAACTTGGGCCAGATAGTACTGTGAAATTAGCTCCTGGAAATGCTTTGAAGAAAGTATCACTTAAAAAAGCATTCGTTGAGTGATCAAGCCCTTTTGTCGCAGAGACAACAGGCGGTAATGTTTTAAGTTTTGCTGCTTGAATTTTCGTGAGAATATCATCAAAAGCAGAGGAAGGGGTTGCAATGAGAATTAGCGCAACATCCTGAATGGTTTCTGAGAAATCAGAATAAATGGTGATATTTTCAGGAAAGGGAATTTCAGGAAGGAATCTTTCATTAAGGCGGAGTCTTTGCATCTCTTCAACATGAGATTTGTTATGGCTCCATAGCTTAACTGGGTGCTTTGCTGCTAGATGAATTGCTAATGCTGTTCCCCATGAACCCGCGCCGATAACTGCAACCTGTTGACTCATTGTTATCTCCTACCTTGATCAATAAAATATGACGTTTCAATCTCAAAATCTAAGTCTATGTTTTAAGTTTAAAATTTTAATGCAAAGATGATGAGATTTGATGAAATTTTTCTAAATGTGTTTGTGATTATAACATGAGGCTTGCTATCTGAGGTTTCAAGAGTGTGATCTGATTTAAACAGTCGATTGTTATGCGACTAATATAAAAAGAGCTCAGCAAATGCCGAGCTCTTCCATTTTTTATAATGACTTTATGTTAACGATACTTCATCAAGAATGATTAGAAGTCGTGACGCATACCTACAGAGATAACGTTATCTTTCTTCTTCGCAATATTGGCTTGCGAATAGGTGGTATTTTCAGCACCATATTCAGCCCACACGCGGGTACGAGTTGAGAGTTTTTGCTCAAACCCAATCGCCCATGATTTTACTTTATCTTTACCACCAGCATTGTAGTTATCTAATAAATAGTTACCTGATGCATTTTGTTTAATCTGGTTTTGACCGTAGGTTGCACGAATTGTACTGAAGTAGTTCGGACCAAAGGAATAACTAGCACCAATATCCCAACCTTGATATTTATTTTTAATACCATCTGTGAAAACGGTCGTCGTTTTCCCAGTCGTTGGGAAGTTAGTAAATGTCGATGCAATACCTCCTTGTGGCGTATGGTTACCATTTGCATAAGATGCAGTTACGTTGAATGCATCTGATAGGTAGCCAATGTAGAGCCCCCACATTTTAGAGGCGTTATTATCTGCAAGTTTACTGTTTAAATAACCTGCTTTTGCAAGGATCTGTGCATTATTACCTAAGTCATAGGCATATTTTGCATTCACAGTCCAAAGGTCAACTGTTTTTTGTTGATTGTAATGTGAGAAACTGCCAACGTTATAAGGAAGCTCTTTATAGAGTTTTTCATCCATCATGATCGCGATATTCGCTTGGAAACCAGCAAAATCTGGTGTGGTATAAGCAGCGACCTTACCAAGACGTGAGAACGTTGCATCATTGATCGAGAGAATGTCATTACCGTGATGTGAAACAGTCGTTGTTTCAGGGTTAATGATCGGCTGTCCATTCTGATCTAAAAGTGATGTAGCGGTTGCAAGCTCAAGGCCGGCAATAGCAGAAGTCATTGCGCGTTGTACACCTGTGGATTGAACATTCGCACCATTGAAATCATCAGCAACCGTATCATCAACAATGGTTACTTTAAACGGGTTATCTTGACGACCCGCTGTGAATGTACCCCAGTCACCAGTTAATCCCATATAGGCTAAACGGTTATTAAAGCCTGATGCTTCAGAATCCATACCATCAAAGCCCCATTCGAGTTGATAGATAACGGCAGTACCATTACCAAGATCTTCAGATCCTCTAACACCAATTCGTGAGCCCGCATCTTCTAGGCTAGAAAGACGTTTATTGATAAAACGGTATTGGGTTTGTGGTCCGAACTTACCATCTGCATTAAAGCCATAACCTTTTTCGGCAATAAGTGTATTCTGCTTTGCGTTTTGGTAGTCGTAACGGATTGAACCGTATAAAACGGTTTCGGCTTGAGCGGCGGTGAATGTTAAAGCAGAAGCAACTGCAACTGCAAAAATACTCTTCTTCATCATAATGATTTCTCCTTAATGTGGTGAATCCACATAAATTTAATCAGGTACGAAAGATGTAATTCGTGATTAATACTTTAATGCTTTTTTAGTCATTTTTACAACTAACTCATTGTATTAATTGATTTAATTTTGTAAGGAGATGTCAGTTTTTTTGTTTTAAAAACATGGTATTGATCGCTGGGAAATCTTTAAACCTTTAAATGAATGCTTTTATGGG
>CANRJX010000132.1 GCA_947631095.1 uncultured Wohlfahrtiimonas sp. | reverse complement strand
GCTTTTGCTTGAGCTGCCAATATCTTAGTTTGTTTATCACGTTCTGCAGCCGAAATTTCACGCACTTCTTTAATGCGCTCTTCTTCAATCGCTACAGTTTTTTCTACAGAAATTCTTTCACGAATAACATCTGCAATAATTCTTTTTTCTTCTTCAACAGCTTTATCTTTATCAATCGTTTGCAGTTCAATTTCACGTTCACGAGCAACTACTTCTAATTCTCTTGCACGTGTAACACGTTCTTCTTCGATTGCAACGGCACGCATACGATTTTGTTGTGCCACTTCTACTTCACGTAAACGATTTTCTTCACGAACTTCAATTTCTTGCTGAGAAATAATTCTTGCTTGCTCAGCTTTAAGACGTTCTTCTTCTTGCACTTTTAATGTTTCAGCTTGCTCTCTTGCACGGATCGTTTCGATCTCTCGTTTTTGACGAGCTTCAGCATCTGCCTGTTGGCGTTCTAACTCTAGTTTAGCTTCAAAGGTTTCAGTATCTTTTTTCTTCAATGCTAATTCTAAATCACGCTCACGCTTATTTGTCTCATCTTTATGAACAGCAGTAATCGCCGTGATTTTATTGATACCTTCAGCATCAAAAATATTGTTAGGATCTAAATGCCCAATTGGTGTTTGTTCTAAATAGTCAATCGCGACATCTTCAAGCGCATAACCATTTAAATCTTTACCAATCACATCCACAATGCGCTCACGGAAATTCAAACGATCTTCAAATAATTTAGCGAGATCAAATTGCTTCCCAACAGTTTTCAGTGCTTCTGAGAATTTTGCACTGAATAATTCACTCACAGCATGATGATCTGATGCTCTATCTACACCGATAGATTTAGCAACTTTCAGTACATCTTCTGTTGTTTCATTCACTCGAATATAAAATGCTACAGCAATATCAGCACGCAAATTATCTTTACAGATCAAACCTTCTTTTCCACGGCGATCCACCAATAATGTGAGCAATGAAATTTTCATAAACTCTTTTTTATGAATGACTGGTAAAACAAGCTTCCCCGTAAAATAAACCTTTGGCTTGCTTGTGGTGTCATTTAAGATCAGCGCCGTACCCTGAGGAACTTTGACATAAAATGCTTTAATAATTGCAAATAAAGCAAAAATAACAATCAGTGAAACTGCAATTACTGTCAATATTAAAATAATACTTTCTGGCATGATTTTTTCCTATAGTTATTATGTTAATTAATTTAAATACTTACTTATAATTTTAGATTACTCATTTATAATTTTGGTTCAACTTGCAGTGAAATACTTTTTCAAGGGGATTACTTCATAATAATTTAGCGATTCTTCATAGCGAATAATAATTGCTTCATCTCCACGAGTCAGCTCGTTCTCTTCATTAAAGCATCTAATTTGTAAGATCATTCCCGCTCCGCCATCTTCAAAAAAGCCTTCACCTTTTTCTCTATTCACGACACTACTTCGAATCACAATAATTTCGCCTAAAATATTTTTATGCGTCACTTCTGGATTTAATTTAGACAACCATCGATTAAAAGGTCTAAGTACTAAAGACGTTAAACAAATGCCGACGATTGCACTCACAAAAAAATTTAAAACCCCTAATCCATAGTAGATCAATGCAACATTTGCGATAGGTGTTTGAAAAAAACGATAAAGAATATAACTACTTAACCAAGAGAAAAGCACAATAAAGGTTAATACAATGGTAAAAGGAATTTCATTCAGTTTAAATTTTAATAAGATACTGCCCAAACTACTCGCTAGACCAGTATCAGATTCCATAGATGATGGATCCACATTATCTGTATGAAAAATATCAATCGCTCCAAGCAACCAAAATAAGACACAGATCAGTAACAAAGTTGTATAAATAACAACGGGAAAAGCAAAAGCTGTGTCTAAAAAGAGCATCATTGTTTTGTTAAATCCTTCTCTATATTCGTACTTTGTAAAAAGTCACTTATTATAAATTATCTAATATACGCATATGTTTTTTTCATATCTTTACTGAGAAAAATCAATTTATACCTCACTATTTACTACATGCTGTTATTTTATACATATTTAAATTTTCAATAACCGTTCAATAAACCAGCAACTCACAGCACCTAAAGAGTGTTGATTAGAACGAATAATATCTGTTGATATCACTCTAGTCAGATCAGGAACATCTAAACGCATAATCAAACTAGAGTTATAGTCTTTCAATAATGAAATGGGTAATTCTGCCCAGCCAAAACCTTCTTCGACCATTTCAAGAATAAACATATAGTCAGATGCCAGCCACACTTTACCCAATGGTTTATTTCTCTCTTCAGTATATGTATTTAGACAAATCTGCCGTTCTTTCAATAATGCTGCTCGATCTACCTTTTTATTTTTCACAAGCACAGGATGATTTTTATTGATAAAAATTCCCATTTCAACAATGTTTGGCAATCTATTGGATATTATATCGATGGGATAAGAATCTTGTGATGCTACAAGCCCGATTTGAGCACGACCATTTTGTACTAAAGAAATAATATCTTTTCCTTCTGCATCTAATAATTCTAATTCAACAAAAGGAAATTTCTCTTCAAATTCTCTAATAATATTATAACTAGGGCTGATGTGATAAGTATCAGATAACACTAGAGTTATTCTTTTTTCAATATTAGTTTCTACAAGATTGGTGACTGCTCTGTCCATATTTTCGACAGCATCTAAAATATTTTTCGCATAAGTTAATAAAATTCTTCCCTCCGTTGTCAACTCAGGATACTTTTTGCTGCGATCAAACAATTTTAATCCAGTATCAATTTCTAAATTAGCAATCATTGTGCTAATTCCAGACTGAGCTTTACCCAATTGTCTAGCTGCCTCAGAAAAAGAACCTAACTTAGCCGATATATAAAAAGCTTTAAGCATATCAATTGTAATCATCTAATCCATCTCATTTTCATATATATTCTATCTTTACCTATAATATCATTAGATATATCATTTCGGGCTTGTAAAAAAACAGTTTTTTGGAGTACATATGTTATTTACTAAAAAAGTAAATAAATCATTATTGGTAGCATGGCTTTTTCTATTTTTAGCAATTATTTCTGAGGTTATCGGTACATCATTTTTGGCTTCTGCCGCACGAAACGGCCAATATCTTGGCTATCTTTTAATGGCAATCGGATTAGCACTTTCTTATTTTTTTCTAGCACTATCCACGAAGAAAATTTCTATCGGCGTCGCTTATGCCATTTGGGAAGGATTAGGTCTAATCTTATTAACAATCATCGGCATTTTAATTTTTAATGAATCAATATCCTTCACAGAATTATTAGGCATTATGGCAGCAATGATCGGGATCATTTGCGTGACATTAGGGGAGATTCATTAATCATGACACCAACCGCAATTTTTTACGTCGTTTTATCCGCAGTAATAGATATCATCGCCAATATGTGCATTGCTAAATCCCAAGGTTTTAAACAGATTAAGTGGGGCATTGGTGCAATCATTCTAATTTGGATAGCTTTTGGCTTTTTAGGCGAAGCAATTAAAACAATTGATTTAGCAGTTGCATATACACTTTGGGGAGCCATTGGCGTTATTGGCACCGCACTTTTTGGCAGAATCATATTTGGGCATAAGCTAAAACCTATTGGCTGGTTTGGAATTTTCATGGTGACTGTCGCTGTCATTTTATTATCTATGGACTAAGTACCATTTAAGCCAGAGCAACTTTAGACTGTACGATGTCATCAATTTGAGGGTCTTATTTAAATACAGGTTCAGCATCTTTTAAATCATGTGTTTTCAAAAGTTCTAATCGTTTAATACCATCAAAATTGATGACTAATCTCACAAGCTCTGTTGCAACATTGTCATGATTAGTTTTTATACGACGTATCATATAAACATGATACGTTTTTTCACCCAATACGGGCGTTTCATCTTCTTCTAAAAATGGCAATTCTTCGAAAGCAATGTCGATATAACGTAAATAATCTGTAATATTAAAACGTGTAATATCTGCAATTGGAAAACGAGTTTTTTCAAATAATTTTGGGCGATTAATCAAATGCATCTCTTTTTTATAAAAAAGAATGTCTTCTTCTCTCTCATTATTCATTAATAATTCTGTATAAGAGCTTGTGCGTACTTTTTGGATATCTTCTGGTAATTCGCTATGGGATAAAAAGCGAAATGTTTCTTTACAGATGCCTATAGGCTTTTTCATTCCTTCACGATAAATCATTAATTTACGATCAGGAATCCAGCGCTGAAATGTGCGATATAACTTATCTCGACCAATCTCTTTGATGCGATCTTTAAAGATATAAGCCACAACCATTGCCACAAATAAATTAACGCTCAAAGCGCCATATTTTCCCTGCCATGTAAATGCAATCATTGTGGCAAAGATCATGGAAAAGGCTGCCGCAATACCATAAATTGAGTGCAATAAAATTGGTGCACCTTTTTTATGACTAATATCTAAAAATAAATAACGACTAATGTAGCGTTTGAGCGAGCTCCATCTATGCAAAACAGCTTCATTACTTTCACCTGGCTTTGCAATGCTTTCAGGGTATTCTTTTTGACGATAGCTGATCTCTTTCTGCCAAATTTCAGTTATCAAGGCTCTACAAGGCATTTCTGGCTCAGTGATCAATTTGCGTAAGTAAAACGTTGTCACCCATGAGATATACTCATCACAATATTCAAATGCTTTGGATCGAATCTGCTGTTCAATTTTTTCACAGCTTCCCCATAAACTGCGATATTTAGAGATGGACTGTTGAATATCAGTCAAAAATTGTGTCACATTTTCTTCAGTTTTATGATTGGGGGATTTCAACAATGCTTTAACTGCTAATCGTAAACTGCGCTTATAAGTTAAAGCGACTTTCTTTAGATCATTTTCATATTCATTTAAATCAATCTCTACATCCATTTCCAAATATTCAACCAATTGAATCGATAATTTTTCAATCAACCCTTTATCTTTATACAAAGATTTTAGCTTATGGGTTGCAGGACTCAAACGCACATAGTTTTTAATGGACTGCTGAAAATCTTTAGTTGAATACGATTGCGGATTGATTTGTAAAGCCGTCGGTAAGAAAAAATACGTTTCCACCTGATATTTAATGTCTTTTGCAGTTGCATGATCAAAAGAGACTTTTTGTTTAATTTCAAACTGCTTATGACCATGTATTTTTAGTGACTCTTTAATCATTATCGAACAACCTAATTCGTACCTGTAGAATGACTGACTTGATCTTTAGTTATATCATCATTAGGTTCGTCCGATGATGTTTCTGCTTTATTTTTTTTGGGATCACTATTGGAAAACGGATAGCTTTGACTCTCAATTGTAAAAGTTAATATGCCAAACAAACTTTTAATTAAACGGCGACAATAACTTAAATCATTCATTACAGAACTTGTACTGAATGCATTGATCTCATTTTGACTACTGGCAACAAATAATTCACGACGGAACATTTGCTCAAACTGCTTGCTTTTAGCTACTAATGCTTGAATTTCTTTCAATATTTCTTCACGTTTATCCGGTTCACTCATATTATTTTCAATCGCTAAATTTAATTGGTACAAAGCCTGCATATTTTTGAATAGGAACAATTTCAAATCCTGATAAAAATCTCGCATGATGGTGTCATGCATCGTTAAATAACGATTAAAGTTCTTCTGTAA
>CANRJX010000131.1 GCA_947631095.1 uncultured Wohlfahrtiimonas sp. | reverse complement strand
TTCATACGGTGATGGTTTTAAAAATCGTTTAGCATGGATTGGTTTACAAGGCGAATGGGGTACAGTTGCTTTAGGTCGTCAAAACAACCCATTTACAGAATCTTTGAACGCAGGTACAGAAGCTGACGAATTTAATGGTAATGGTGTAACTTCTGCATTGCGTTTGGCAACTGGTACAGTAATGGCATCAGCTGGTCAAGGTACTGAAGGTGCTTTCTATTCAATGCCAACTCGCGTAGGTAACTCTATTGCTTACGTTTCTCCAACGTTTTCTGGCTTTAACGTAGTGGTTGCTGGTGTTGCAGATGCGCCAGCTGGTGGTTATGTAGCATCAGGTGTAGAACAAGGTTACTATGCTGTAAATAATGGTAGTAAAGGTTTTGATATCTATACTGTTGGGTTGAACTATGATCACGAATCTGGTTTCTATGCTAAAGCAGCTTACTTAGGTGCAAACTTAAGTAAAGGTTACAAAACTGCTAACGTATATGGTTTGAACTTAGGTTTCAAAAATGAACAATTCGGTGTGAATGCAGACTTCGGTGCAGGTCAACGTGGTAAGAAAGGTACTCCTGCTCTAGCTGCTGGTGTTGGCGCTAATACTAAAGTAACATCAACTGCTTGGGACTTAGGTGGTCACTTCTCATTTGGTCCTGATTACTTCAGCACAGTACGTGCAACTGTGGGTCAAGCAGAAGTTAAATACAAAGATGTTGACACTCGTAAAGACAAGTTAACTACTTGGGCTGTTGGTTTTGAACAAAAATTATCTACTCGTACTAAAGTATGGGTTGAGTATGCAAAAACTAATGCTAAGTTTGACGGTGAAAAACGTCATGCTGATGTATTTGGTGTAGGTGTACGTCACGATTTCTAATCTGACTTTACTCAGAGTATAAAAATTAAGGCCCGCAATAGCGGGCTTTATCTTTTGGAGAATATAAATGATTGGTGTATTAGGCAGTGGTTCATGGGGAAGTGCATTAGCCATTCATATTTCCCGTGTAGAAAATGTTGTTTTGTGGGGGCATAATGGTGCTGATGTTCAGGTGATCCAAGAAACTCGTTATAACCCTAAATATTTGCCCAATATTGAATACCCACATAATATTTTAGTAACCAACTCTTTAGTTGAGCTCTTAGATAAATGTGATCATCTGGTATTTGTTGTTCCTTCTTTTGCTCTGCTAGACATTTTGCAAGAAATTAAAAGCTTAACAGATAAAAAACTCTCTTTTATTAATGCCACTAAAGGTTTAGAGCACAATAGTAATGCATTCTTTTCAGAAATTATTGATGAACTCTTTAATTATCCTACGCAAGCAGTGCTTTCTGGGCCAAGTTTTGCCTCAGAAGTTGCAAAGCATCTACCAACGGCGATAACTATTTCATCAAAAAATGAACGTGATGCAAAACAATTTTTACCATTGTTTCATCATCATCATATGCGCGTTTATATTAATTCTGACCCTATTGGCGTACAGCTGGCAGGAACGTATAAAAATGTGATTGCGATCGCTGCTGGAATTTCTGAGGGGCTGGGCTTTGGTCATAATGCACGAGCAGCACTCATTACACGAGGTTTAGCAGAAATGACGCGTTTAGGGTTAGCACTCGGAGCATCAGTTGAAACTTTCTTAGGGTTAGCAGGCGTTGGTGATTTAACGCTAACAGCAACCAGTACAGAGTCAAGAAACTATCGTTTTGGTAAATTGATTGGTGAAGGTGCGACTAAAGAAGATGCATTTTCAAAAGTTTTTCAAGTAGTAGAAGGTGCAAATAATGTGATCAACATGAAAACATTGGGTGAAAAACACAATATTGAATTACCAATAGTTGCTGAGGTTTATAAGATACTGATGGAAGAACTAAATCCAAAGATTGCATTGAACAATTTATTGGAAAGATCAGCTAAAAGTGAATAATAAAAAAGCCTCTATTAATAGAGGCTTTTTAGAATTTTGTTTGTTTAAGCTAAATCGATTATTTGTAACGAGTTTTAGCGAAATAACGATCAAATTGTGCTTGTGTGTTTAAAGCAATGCTTTTAGCTTCATTTGCAGTTGTTAAAGCTTCATCAGCAGTTTTTTGTGCATTTGTTGCGCAGCCTGTTGCTACTAAACCTAAAGCGATTAAACCAGTTACTTTTAATAAGCCTTTCATTGTATAACTCCATAGTAAATTAGGTTTCGAATTGATCTTATAGTATGCCGTTTTTTAGACATAAATCAATTCTTAAGTGCAATTATAGTCTATTTATTTGAAACAGGAAGATGCTCAGTAAAATATTTATTTAAAAATGTGCATAAATCATTATAAAGCAAATCATTCTGATTAATGTAACTGCTATGATCATGATTTGGAATGATTTTTAAAGTTGAATGACGAATGTTTTTTTGAATTCTTTCAAATGTTCCTGCGTTGTATAAATCATTTTCACCGCCAATAATTAATGTTTTTGCCTCGATTTTTTGTAACTCACACTCTTGAATATTTGGTTCCTCTAACATCATCTTATAAAGTGGATTAGGATCATTTTTATATAAGCGTTTTAGATAACGAGTACATGCATCAGTAAGATCATTTGGTGTTAAATTTGGCCCCAATAAGACGATTTTATTCATTAAAGCCGGGAACTGAATGGCTAATAGCATTGTGATAATAGAGCCATCACTAAACCCTATAATATTAGGTTTATTTAAATTAAGAGTCATAATGAATTGATGAATATCTTCCATCATGGTTTGATAATTAAACTCATTAGTTTGAGCGCTTTTACCATGATTTCTACTATCAATTGCATAGCAAGTAAAATGCTCTGCAAGTTTATTGATTAGCGGCTTAAAGATTGTGTGATCTTCGCCATTTCCATGTAGGAATAGCAATGGCTCACCTTGGCCTTGTTTTGTGTAGTAGAGATCGATCTTATTAACGTTAATAAAGGGCATGATTTTCTCCCATAAAAATATCATCTAGCATGATACTAGATGATATTTTTAAGCCTAGAGATTAATTATCCCAAGCAGGTGGCAGATTGTAGAAAGAAGGGAAGTTTTTGATCGTAAAATCTTTGAATGCATCATCATTGACGATCTCAACCACAGCATTTGCCCAATCGGTATTTTTATTTTTATCAGCAACCACAATCCAATTTACAAATATTTTGCCAGGCTCTGTGCTGAGCATATCACTATTTGGGATTTGTGCATCTTGTGCAAAATTACCATTAATGATTGCGAAATCTACATCATCTCTCGAACGTACAACTTGGGCTGCATCGATGGCTAAAATCTCAACTTGAGCAGGATTTTCAATAATATCTTGCATGCTGACAATGATTGGATCAGCATTTGGATCTAATTTAATCCACCCCAAATTTTCAATGATGCGTAAACCACGTGCAAAATTTGTGACATTTGATGGAATGGCAATTTTAGTGCCGGGCTTCACTTCATCTAATGACTTAGCATTCGCAGAGTAAATCGCTAAAGGCGCTGTTGGCACTTGCACTAAAGGCTGTAAATTTGTTTTGGCTTGTGCATTGTATTCATCTAAATATGGTTTGTGTTGAAACATATTTAAATCTGCAGAACCATCTGCAACCGTTTGGTTGGATAAACGCCCATTTGTACTCTCTTTCAGTTCAAATTTATAACCACGTTTTTCTAATTCTGGACCTATGTGGTTACGAATCATGTCAGCAAAATCACCAGGAGATGAAATGAATCTTACAGTTTTGGGTTCTAAAGTACTGGTTTTTGCAGTTTCTTTTGCATTATCAGAACATGCGGCTATAAAAAATAGAGTAGATAAAATCAATAAAAGTTTTTTCATGAACAATATCCTAATTAAACTAATGGTGGTAAATCTGAATAATGTCTAGCTGCAACATCTGGATGAGATCGTTGACGACCTTTTAAAAAGTTTTTGCCAATCTCAGTAAATAGTGGGTTTTTGGGATCTTTTGTCACTTCAAAGTTTTTAGACTTTAAATGATCAGGCAGGTTAATGAGCGGTACAGTTGCATTCAATTGTGATGTTAAGAAAAATGCTAATGCGAAGCGATCAACGCCTTTTGGTGGTGTCGTAACGCGGTGTAAAGTTGCTTTTAAATAGCCTTGAGATGCTATTTCTAATAGCTCGCCAATGTTTACGATAAATGTGCCTCTAATCGGCTCAGCAACAACCCATTCATCATCTTTTAATACTTCTAGGCCAGTAACATCATCTTGCATTAATAGTGTTAAATAACCACCATCTTTGTGCACACCAACACCTTGCTCAGCCGATTCAGTGCCCGGATAATGAATCGCTTTACATAATACAGAAGGATTTGTGGAGTAAGTATGTGCAAATGCATCAGGTGATTGCCCTAAAGATTCTGCAAATGCAGTCACTAATAGCTTTGCCAATTCAACTTGTTGGCTTTGTAAGTCCAGTAAAGTGGTTTTTAGCTCTGGAATGGATTTTGGCCATTGATTTGGACCTTGAATTCTTAACCAAGGTTGATCAATAGGAATCTCATCAAGTGGAATTGCTTCATATTCAGGCATATAATCCAATTGTTCACGAGAATCTGGTTTTTCTCTTGTAATTTCATCTTTTAATTTTGTATAGCCGCGAAAATGGCGAGTATTGACCATTTGAATTTCTAATTTTTCTTCTAAAGGTAGATTAAAAAATTGTTTAGATAATTCCAATGCACGATCTAATAATGATTGCTCAATGCCATGATTTTTTAGATAAAAAAAGCCGATGTTATGTGTAACATCAGCCAATTCTGCAATAAATTCAGCTTTTGCTTCGCCGCCTTGACGAAATTTTGCAAAGTCTAAAATAGGTAAGTTTTGTTGTGACATGCGTCCTCCTTTGATTATCAAATAAATATTGCCTTTGATATTCGCTTGCCTCTGACGTTTAGATAATTCTAAACGGAGAGATCCTAAGGATGGACGCTTTAGCTGTATATATGCCCGCAAGCTGTTTTGTTCAAATCGGCATGGCACATTCTTAAATTATTAAACATATATGTCAAGTATTTTTTATTTTTGCTGTAGTCTCCAAAGTGATGAATATAAACCTTGCTGTTCAACCAAATCTTGATGGCTACCTGTTTCTACGATCTTTCCATGATTGATGACGACTAATCGATCCATTTTAGAAATTGTAGATAAACGGTGAGCAATTGCGATAACAGTTTTACCTTCCATTAAGGTTTCTAAATGCTCTTGGATGACTGCTTCGGACTCTGAATCTAATGCTGAAGTTGCTTCATCTAAAATTAAAATAGGCGCATTTTTTATCAGAACTCTAGCAATTGCAATGCGTTGTCTTTGTCCACCAGAAAGCTTAACTCCATTTTCACCAACAATTGCATCTAAGCCTTTATTGCCATATTGATCAACAAGACCATAAACAAAGTCATGTGCTTTGGTTTGTTTTAAAACGCTTGCAATCATTTCATCGGTTGCATCAGGATTTCCATATAAAATATTCTCACGGATAGAGCAGTGCAATAAAGCTGTATCCTGTGCAACTACACCAATATTTCTGCGTAAACTTTCTTGTGTAATCTCTTTGATGTTGTGTCCATCAATCGAAATTTGGCCAGATTGAATGTCATACAAGCGAAGTATGAGATTAATCAGTGTGGTTTTCCCACCGCCCGATGGACCTACTAAACCAACTTTTTCTCCTGCTTCAATCGTTAAATTTAAGTTTTGATAGATCGGTTTATCAGGATGATATGCAAA
>CANRJX010000130.1 GCA_947631095.1 uncultured Wohlfahrtiimonas sp. | reverse complement strand
AAAAAAACATACAAAGAACTTAAATTAATACTAAATACTGCAACTCAATAATGAAACAACAGCCAACAATGCTAAAAATAACTTAAATTTAAACTAATTTATTTTGAAGATTCGAAAATAGAATAGAAAAATATAAAAAAGCCACTTCTATTTGAAGTGGCTTTTTAAAATGGCGCATATACTCAATACTATTAAACTTAGTCTTTCTTTAAAGCTGCTTGCTCCTCTATTGTAAGAGCAATATTATTACGTAAATATATAGGTGATACTTGTTCTGCATCCAGCCCCATGCCTTTTTCAAAGTCATTCAATGATAATAATGCAATTTCACCCGCTCTTGGATATACACTTTTATCAATAAACTCTGGATTTAAGGCTTCACTCCAATTAGGTGCAACACTCCAACCATCACCTGCCCCAACAATATTTCCCAAACCAACGACCCCTGAAAAATTCGGAACGTCTTCAATTTTTGAAACTTGTTCTGGTAAAACAGAAATAACTTCTTTGTCTTCTGAACGATAAACACCCCAATATACTTCCTTCATCTTAGCATCCAACATCACTAAAACAGTTTTCTCGGGATTTGTTTCTAAGATTTGTTGCGCCATTGCTTTGAGCGTTGAAACCGGTACGACAGGAATACCTAAAGCCACACCCATTCCTTGAATAAACGCACAAGAAACGCGTAAGCCTGCAAAACTCCCTGGCCCTGCGCCAAACGCAAGACCCGTTAAATCACTTACTTTTACATCCGCTTCAGCCATTACTTCAGCAACCATCGGCTGAAGTAATTCTATATGCTTGCGAGGTGCTAGCAAATAGCGCTCAACTAATTCACCATCTGAATAAAGTGCCGCTGAACAAGCTTCAGTAGAAGTATCTATTGCTAAAATTTTCACTCTTGATCATCCAACTTATAAATATCACCACAATATGGACATTCAACTGAACCATCGTCATCCAATGCCAAATAAACACGTGGATGTAAATTCCACACTTCAACATTTTCAGGCGGACAACTAATAATCACATCTCGATCTTTTACATAATGAGTTACTGGATGAGCATTCATTCAATTCTACCTCTACAACTTTGATTAACGAGAAATTGGTTTGTATTTTAAACGGTGCGGCTGATCTGCATCCATACCTAAACGACGCTTACGGTCAACTTCATAATCAGCATAGTTACCTTGGAACCACTCAACATGAGAGTTACCTTCAAACGCTAAAATATGAGTCGCAACACGGTCTAAGAACCAACGGTCATGCGAAATTACAACAACACAACCTGCGAAAGCTAAAATTGCATCTTCTAGTGCACGCAATGTTTCAACGTCCAAGTCATTCGTCGGTTCATCCAGAAGGATAACGTTTCCACCAGAACGAAGAACTTTAGCCAAATGCACACGATTACGCTCACCGCCTGATAAATCTTTGATGAACTTCTGTTGATCTGAACCTTTAAAGTTAAAACGTCCACAATATGCACGAGATGGAATTTCATAAGTGCCTACACGAATGATGTCTTGACCTTCAGAAATTTCTTCCCAAACCGTTTTACTACCATCTAATGTGTCACGACTCTGATCAACATATGCCAACTGAACTGTTTCACCCACACGGAATGTACCGTGATCAGGCTCCAAATGACCTGTCATTAATTTAAATAATGTTGATTTACCCGCACCATTCGGCCCAATAACACCAACAATACCACCACGTGGCAAGTTAAAGCTTAAGTTTTCATACAACAATTTATCGCCAAAAGCTTTAGCAACATCTGTCGCTTCAATCACTAGCTCACCTAAACGTGGACCTGCTGGAATATAAATTTCCATTGTTTCATTACGTTTTTGGAATTCTTGGCTTTCTAACTCTTCAAAACGCTGAATACGCGCTTTAGATTTAGCTTGACGGCCTTTCGCATTTTGACGAACCCACTCCAACTCTTGCTTTAATGTTTTCGCAAATGCTTCTTCTTGTTTCTGTTCTGTTTCTAAACGCTTAGTTTTTTGTTCTAACCAGTTAGAATAGTTCCCTTCCCATGGAATACCATGACCACGATCGAGCTCCAAAATCCAGCCAGCAACGTTATCTAAGAAATAACGGTCATGCGTTACAGCAACAACAGTTCCAGGATAATCATGTAAGAATCTTTCTAACCATGCTACAGACTCAGCATCCAAGTGGTTCGTTGGCTCATCTAATAGCAACATATCTGGCTTAGATAGCAATAATTTACATAATGCTACACGACGTTTTTCACCGCCTGATAATACTTTAACATCCGCATCCATTGGCGGTAAGCGCAATGCATCTGCTGCGATTTCTAATTGACGCTCTAGAGCATGACCATCAACTGTGCTTAAAAATGATTCCAATTCAGCTTGTTTAGATGCCAATGCATCAAAATCTGCATCTGGATCAGCATAAGCTGCATAAACAGCGTCTAACTCTGCTAACGCTTCTTTCACTGGACCCAACGCCTGCTCTAAGTTACCACGAACGTCTACTGATTCATCTAATTGTGGCTCTTGCGCCAAATAACCAATTTTAATGCCTGTTTGTGCACGTGCTTCACCTTGAATTTCAGTGTCAACACCTGCCATAATTTTTAGAAGCGTGGATTTACCTGCACCATTCAAACCCAAAATACCGATTTTTGCACCTGGGAAAAAAGAGAGGGAGATATTCTTCAAGATTTCTCTTTTTGGAGGAACAATCTTGCTTACACGGTTCATAGTATAGATAAACTGCGCCATACTTTTTGTTTTCCTTAAATTAATGATATTAAAAATGCGACTATTTTACCCTATTCAAGCCAAAAACGCTTGTTTTCAATGAGAATTGTATAATCAGCTAAAATATTAGAATAAATGAGTAAAATAATGATGGATTAAATATTCAATCTTAATGATAATTCTCATCATAATAATTAGAATCCTTTTACCATATCTCTTATTCAAATAAATATTTTTATCTAAAAACACTGTATAAAAAATAAGGAATAAACTATGACGCAATTCTACGAAAGCCGCCCATACCTGATCAATTCTCCTGTAGATTTACTAACAGTGATACAAAACATTAATGTTTCTGAAACGCATCAACTTTATTATCTCGGTTTAGGAAGCCCTATGGATGTCGCTAACTTTAGCGAACAATCAGCTTTAGATATTGCTAGAAATCCTTTAATTGCACTGTTCTTTGCATGCATTGATAATAGCCCTAATGATGGTGAAATACTGATTTATCATATTCCTCAAGATAAAGTGAGCCGTTCTTTAACCTATCAATCATCTGATTATTTAGTATTGACAGAGCGCGGTACTTATATCTTCGTCAACAATCAGCAAAATAATGTTGATTTGCTCGCACAAGATTCGAGTAACCAACAACCCTTAGAGATTATTATTAATCCATCATCTAAGCAGTACATTATTAAAGAGTTAGATAAATTAGGCATTTCAATGGTGACTATTTTCCCTGAAATGGCTTAATACTCGACTTATATTTGTTTACTGAGCTGCTGTTCAATCGCCCACTGAATGTGATTTTGTAAAAACTCCTCATCTGTCTGCAAAGATTGTAATGCGGCTACGATATTTGAATCATAATTGGCATTCCCCAATGCAACTGTAATATTTCTAATGAAGCGCGCATGTCCTATTCTTCTAATAGGCATGCCTTCAGTTTTTTTCAAAAATGTCGCGTCATCCCACTTCAATAACTCAAGCAAGTTAATGCTATTTAATGAATGGCGCGGTTTAAAGTCATCTAATATCTCGTGATCTGCAAAACGATTCCAAGGACAAAATAGCTGGCAATCATCGCATCCAAAAATTCGATTGCCCATCAATGGGCGCAACTCTTCATCAATCTCTCCATAATGCTCAATCGTTAAGTATGAAATACAACGCCTTGCATCGATAACATGTGGCTCAACAATCGCACCAGTTGGGCATTTTTGTATGCATTTAGTACAGCGCCCACAATGCTTATCAATCACTTCACTTGGAATATCTATGGGCAATGAAATAAATAACTCACCCAAAAAGAAATAAGAACCCTGCTCTTTATCTATAATCAGGGTATTTTTCCCAGTGAATCCTAAACCTGATCGCTCAGCGAGTTCTCTTTCTAATATTGGTGCACTATCTGTAAAAGCTCTAAACTCAACATCAGGATATTTTTCTCTAATCCACTCACCGAGCTTCGTTAAACGTTTACGAATCACATTATGATAATCTCTACCTAGTGCGTAACGTGCAATATAAGCTTGCTGATCGTTCTCTAAGGTGATCATCGCTTCTTCATTATTATGATAATAAGGCAAACGAAAGGTTAAAATACTTTGCGTATTTTCCATTAACTCAGCTGGCTGAAAGCGCAAATCACCATGCTTTTCTAAATAGTGCATCGTGCCGTGATAGCCTTTTGCCAACCAAGCTTCATAACCTGCTTTCACATCTAAAGGATCGGGCCTTTGACTGCTAATATGCGAAAAACCCAATTCATAAGTTTTTGCTATTAATTGATCTATAAACTGCTTATCCACGTAATTTTTTATGCAATTCACGTTCAACGATTGGATGAATAAAATTACTCACATCACCCTGTAAACGATAGGCTTCTTTAATCATCGATGATGAAATAAATGAATATTTTTCAGAAGGTGTTAAAAATAGCGTTTCTACTTCTGAATTCAAATTGCGATTCAAGCTTGCCATTTGAAACTCATATTCAAAATCTGAAACCGCTCGCAATCCACGAATAATTACAGAAGCATTTAATTCAGCTAAATAATGCACCAATAGCGTCCTAAAGCCTTGAACTTCAATTTTAGGTTCATCCTTAAAGATTTCTTCTGCCATCGCAATACGCTCTTCCACAGTAAATAATGGTCGTTTTGATGGCGATGTTTCGCTCGCAACCGCCACAATCACTTTGTCAAAAATACGCGCGGCTCTTTTCGCAATATCAATGTGCCCATTTGTGATTGGATCAAATGTTCCGGGATAAACTGCGATGGTTTGTGTCATAATAATCTCTTTATCGTCACAAAAGAAAATAGGTATTATATCTTATGTCGGGCTTAAATAATCGAGCTTTATTGCATAAAAACCCTGATTTATATGCAAACCATGCTTTTTTACATCACGAAATTGCAGAACGTTTGGTCACTTATTTACAAGAAAATCCAAATTTCAAACCAAAGTCTATTCTAGAAATTGGTGCTGAAGATCAAAAGCTTGAATCACTATTTAAAAGCCTCGACCCTAATATTAGATATGAATACTTTTCTGAAAATGATCAAAAAGCTCATGCTGATTTAGTGATCAGTAATTTATATCTACAAAATGCTGTGAATATTGAAACAACTATTCAAGCAATGAAAGACCACTTAAATCCTAATGGTAAAATCTTCTTAAGCACAATCGCCGAAGGCAGTTTTGAAAATTGCATGATGATTGATGGCCCTGAAATTAATGAATATCCTGGCATTAAACGCTTAGGAGATTATTTGCATTCACAAGGTTTCATTGATGTGATCATGCATTTAGAGAAAATCACGCTGCAATATAATGACGTTAAATCATTATTGAAGGATATTCGTGTTGCGGGTGGACGCGTTCAATCTCCATTAATGAAAGGACTCCGCACTAAAAATTGGTATCAAGCTTGGGTTGATCATATGAATGAACAAGCTGTGGATGGTATTTATGAAATCACAATCGAGATTTTATATGCTCATGCTCAAATGCCACCATTACATGC
>CANRJX010000129.1 GCA_947631095.1 uncultured Wohlfahrtiimonas sp. | reverse complement strand
AATAAATAAATAGGGAAAACTTTTGCACCAATTCTGCCTAATTCAGATGGATTAGAATGATTCACTGCCACTAAAAGTGCTAAGAAAATCAAAGGTGTTACAATCATTTTCAACAAATTCATAAAAATGACACCCAACGGTGCAAACATTTTCATTTCTGGGCCAAAGATTAAGCCACAAGCTAGACCTAATCCGAACCCTACTGTCATTTTGAGCATAAATGATTTGCCCAAATACCATCTCCAAACTGCTTTCATTATTATTCCTCCTCAAGAATATTTCATATTTGAACCCCATGACTATCCACATCAAGTCTCTATTCATTTGAGGCTTTGTATAGATATTATATGATAGCCACCAAAAATTTGATCTAGATCACGTATTCTTTTAGATTAGTGGCAAATTAGATTTGAATGCAAACGAGCTTTACGCATCAAATCATTCCATTTTGGATTAATAGCATTTTCAGGAATTATTTATGGATTTATCTCGTGTGCCAAGAAAACAAATGCCGTCGATGGCATCATTGCAGTGTTTTGAAGCATCTGCCCGCTATTTAAGCTTTACACAAGCGGCTGAAGAACTACACCTTACACAAAGCGCTGTCAGCAAACAAGTGGCACAATTAGAATCAGTTTTACAAACTACTTTATTTTACAGAATACGCAAGCGTCTAACATTATCAGCTGCGGGAGCTTTGTATTTACCTGAGGCACGAAAAATTTTAAGTTATGTTGAAAACTCAACCTTACATATGCTCTCTTATGAATCTGACAAAGAAATACTTAGCATAGCTGCTCACCCTACTTTTGGCGCACGTTGGCTCATTCCAGAACTTAAACACTTTTATGATTTACACCCTAATATTCATCTAGATATTAGAGATTATGTCCAACCTTTCGATCTTGCAAATGCAGGTATTGATCTTGCATTTTTATTTGGAGATGGTGTTTGGAAAGATATTGAATGCATCAAACTATTTGATGAATGGATGATCCCTGTTTGTCATCCAACTTTTTTAGAAGAAAAAGGTTTTCCAATTAATACAGTCGAAGATTTTCAAAATTACACACTTTTACAATGCCAATCTCGTGCAGCTTCATGGCATATTTACTTCTCAAGCCAAAATGTCAACATGGATAGATGCTATCAAGGCCCTGGTTTTGAAACGTGGTCTGCCTGTATACGCGCTGCTGAATTAGGTTATGGGATTGGTCTTGTGCCAAAATTTTTAGCACAAGATGAAATTAATAGAGGTACGTTAATTGTTCCTTGGCACTACGAATTAAAAAGTCACGGTGCATATTATTTAGCCTATGCAGAGAATTCTACAGACATTCCCAAAATCAAAAAGTTCACAGCTTGGTTGAAAGATCGCTTACAACTGGATAAAAATTAATCATCAGAAAAATTGGAATAGATCACTGCTTTTTTTTCGTTTGAATCGCCTCCGCATTTTTGGTGTGATAATCGCCACAAAGCTCATCATGTTATGACATATCAAGAGTGAGCAAACCATCACCGGAGGAAATTTAAGATGCAAATTACACCTGCACTTTCTATTGTGCACCCTATAGTTTTGACTAAAGGCTCAAATGCCAACGTTTGGGATCAAGAAAATAATTCCTATATTGATTTTGTAGGCGGTATAGGTGTTTTAAATTTAGGACATTGTAATCCTAAAATCGTTGCTGCCGTTCAAAAACAAGCAGGTGAATTAACGCATTATGCTTTTAATGCAGTGCCTCATGCGCGCTATTATGAATTAATGGAAGCTCTTGCTAATTTTATCCCAACCAAAGAACCTTTAATGGGCATGTTGACAAACTGTGGCGCAGAAGCAACAGAAAATGCTCTAAAAATAGCTAAGATCAATACAAAACGCAGCACATCTATTTCATTTGATGGTGGATTTCATGGTAGAACATTAGCGGCCTTAAATTTAAATGGTAAAGTTGCACCCTATAAAATTGGCTTAGGTGCATTGCCTGGCCCTGTTTATCATTTACCTTATCCAAGCAAAGATACAGGAATCTCTTTTGACACAGCTAAAGCTGCACTACAGAGATTGATTTCTGTTGAAGTGGATGTGAATGACGTCGCATGTATTTTTGTTGAGCCTGTACAAGGTGAAGCAGGCTTCCAATTTTTAGATGTAGAATTTGCAAAATATCTGCGTCAATTCTGTGATGAACACGGCATAATTTTAGTTCTAGATGAAATTCAATCAGGTTTTGGTAGAACTGGTGCCCGTTTTGCTTTTGAAAAATTAGGGATTGAACCAGATTTACTTTTAGTGGCTAAAAGTATTGCCGGTGGCTTACCACTAGGTGCTGTCATGGGCAAAAAACATTTAATGGAAAACTTACCTAAAGGCAGTTTAGGTGGCACATACTCTGGGAATCCTATTGCCTGCGCGGCTGCACTAGCAACCATAGAAATACTCTCCGAATCTGACACACTGTCTAAATGGGGGGAAAGTTATGCTAAAGCTATTGAATCTCACCATCAAAAATGGCAAACACAAGGCATTCAGCTAGTTGGGCCATTAACAGGTATTGGCGCAATGCGTGGCATTACTCTACTCAATCAAGATGGGACACCGGGTACAGAAATTCTAGCCACTGTACTTAAAATGGCTAGAGAGCGTGGTTTATTGCTCATGCCAAGTGGGAAAAATCGCAATATTATTCGCCTACTCGCACCATTAACCATTGAACCTGAAACATTAGACAAAGGTCTAAACATTTTAGGTGAATGTTTATTAGAAATTCAAAATCAATCATTGTCTTAAAAATTGGAGTACGCCATGTCCATGAATCAATTTGTTTCCCCTGATGTTATTCGTGCCAAATTTTCCGCGGCAATGTCACACATGTATAGAACAGAAGTTCCTTTA
This sequence comes from uncultured Wohlfahrtiimonas sp., assembly GCA_947631095.1. Taxonomy (GTDB): domain Bacteria; phylum Pseudomonadota; class Gammaproteobacteria; order Cardiobacteriales; family Wohlfahrtiimonadaceae; genus Wohlfahrtiimonas. Next base: position 2,903 of record CANRJX010000129.1, on the reverse strand, counting down.
TACGGAGAACTTTTAGAATTAGTTGCAAATGTTAATCAAGATACATTAAATAAAAATCCTGAATTACGTGAACACCTCACGAAAACTAATGAATTAGAACGCTTAGATGATGAGCGTCACGGTGCAATTCGCCTAGGTACAGCTGATGAACTGAACACAATGCGTCGCCTATTTTCAGTTATGGGAATGTCGCCTGTCGGTTATTATGATTTAACGCCAGCAGGAGTGCCTGTTCATTCGACAGCCTTTAGAGCCATTCATGAAGATTCATTAGCCATTAGCCCATTCCGTGTTTTCACATCTTTATTGCGTTTAGAGCTCATCGAAGATGAAGCACTACAAAATGAAGCCCGTGAAATTCTAGCGAAACGTAATATCTTTACAAATAAAGCCATTGAATTAATAGAACAACATGAAAAAAATGGTGGATTGACTGAAGCAGAAGCTGAACAATTCATACAAGAAGTTTTAGAAACATTTAGATGGCACTCAGAAGCAACTGTTACGACAGAACAATATCAAAAATTACATGATCAACATCGCTTAATTGCAGATGTTGTCGCATTCAAAGGCCCGCATATTAACCATTTAACACCAAGAACTTTAGATATTGATTCAATCCAAGAATTAATGCCAAAAAATGGTATTAATGCCAAAGCAATTGTCGAAGGTCCGCCACCAAGAAATAATCCTATTTTGCTTCGCCAAACAAGCTTTAAAGCACTACAAGAAAATGTACGCTTTTTAGATCAAAAAGAGGGTGATAATGTTGGTAGCCATACCGCTCGTTTTGGCGAAATTGAACAACGTGGTGCTGCATTAACGCCAAAAGGTCGCATGCTTTATGATGAATTACTCAATAAAGCACGTGAATTGGCAGGTGATACTTCAGAAAAAAATGCAGATAATTATCGTGCTTGTTTAGCAGAAACATTCAAAGCATTTCCAGACACATTGGATGAATTGCATGATCAAAAATTAGCTTACTTCTTGTACTACCCAACAGCATCAGGCTTGGAAAAAGCAGGTTCATTCGATGCCAATATGAGCATTGATGAGTTAATCAAAATAGGCGCCATGAGTTATGAGCCGATTGTTTATGAAGATTTTCTACCAGTCAGTGCAGCAGGCATCTTCCAGTCCAATTTAGGTGATGGTGGGCAAGCAGAATATTCATCTAATTCTAATCGTGATCAATTTGTTGAAGCTTTAGGCGCGCAAACAATTGATGAACTTAAGCTTTATGAGGAAGCACAACAACGCTCTCTAGAAAATTGTAAAAAATCTTTATCAATTCGATAAGAACATGTGGCAAATAGTTTACTTCAAAACTATTTGCCGCATTCTATAATTTCCTTAGCACATTATTTTCAAAATGGCATAATGGCTTCTTATGTTATGCAGTTACTGAGGATATAGTCACATGGCAACACTCTTGAATTATAAAATTTCACAACCAGAAAACCCGATTGATTCAACGCCTATTTTGCTAATTCATGGTTTATTTGGCGATATGAACAATCTTGGTATGATTGCAAGAGGATTAACGGATTACACAACCATTCAAATAGATGTTCGCAATCATGGCGATTCGTTTCACTCCGATGAAATGAATTACTCAGTCATGGCTGAAGATGTCGCAGCCCTTTTACAATCCTTAAATATTCAAGAAGTGATCATTATTGGGCATTCAATGGGCGGTAAAGTTGCTATGGCATTGACAGAAAAAATCAACGATAAAATTAAAAAACTCATCGTGATTGATGTTGCACCTGTTGCATATAATGTCCATCGTCATACTGAAATATTTGCTGCTTTAAATGCTGTCAGCAATGAAAATATAATTGATCGTAAAGAAGCAGCTGAATTGATGCGGACAATTTTAGATGAAGAATTTGTCATCCAATTCTTACTGAAATCTTTCAAGCAAGGCGCTTGGAAATTTAATGTTCCTGTATTGCAGGAAAAATATAATGATATTATTGGCTGGAAAACTGTTCCTGCATTCACAAAACCGACCTTATTCATTATTGGTGGCGACTCTCCTTATGTGCAGCGGGAAGATCAAGCATTGATTACAGAGCAATTCCCTAACGCAACTGCAAAAATTATTTCTGGTGCTGGTCATTGGGTACATGCTCAAAAAACTGACGCTGTATTAAGAGCCATTCGATCATTCATCAATACAAATTAAAAATTAATTTAGCTTTCCAAAATACATAAAAAATATTATATAATCTAGTTATTAATTAATAATTAAAAATATAATTAAATGAGTAGATAATTGCTATATAATGAAATTCTTAGTAGAAAGTCAAAAATATAATTAATAATTAAACTAGGAGATAATAATGAAAAAGTTAAATTTGGACAGTTTAAAAGAAATTGATGGCTTTAAAGTTGCTTCACTTGTAGATGCAAGCAGTGGTTTATCTCTAATTTCAGTCGGTTCTGGTATTGATATAGACCTAGCTGCAGCTGGTAATACAAATGTTTTAAATGCTAAACGAAAAGTTGCAGAAAGCTTACAGCTGAACGATAAAATTGAAGATGTTCTCATCTCTCTAGGTAAAGAATATCACTTGATCCGCCCATTAGAAAAAAATGAAAGTATATTTTTATACTTAGTATTAGATCGCTCTAAAGCTAATTTAGGCCTCGCAAGACATCATTTAAAGTCCTTTGAAGCAGAATTAGATTTTTCATAATTGCGAAAATTAGATGATAAATATACTATTAATCGGTATTTCAGCCCAAGATCAAGAAAAATTTGACTTATGCTTGCAAAAAAATTTTCAATTACAAGCTAATTATGTTACTTGGGCAGAAACGGATATAGATCTTGTAATTACAGGATCTATATTTCTGACTTCTGATGAACTTAGAAGTAAGCTCGATATTTT
>CANRJX010000128.1 GCA_947631095.1 uncultured Wohlfahrtiimonas sp. | reverse complement strand
GCTAATCAAGGGCGGCCACCTTTAATGGCTGCTTAACCTCTACTTTTAACTTCAGTTATTTATGGGAGGATTACCTTATTGATTTATATATAATACATTTGGTATCTTTTATGAAAAAACAGATTAAAATCTAACTAAATGGGGACAAGTTATCTTCAGACAACAAAAAAGCCCTTGAGTTACAAGGGCTTAGATGTTTTATATGGTGGACATAGGTGGTAAAACTTAGCTATTTACACCACGATAAATCACACTATCTAATTGATCTATATATATTTCACTCGATATACCTAGATAATAAATTTCAAGCGATGGGGACAAAATGGGGACAGCCTTTTGCCCCCTTCAATTTTAAATACTCACTCTAACTGCAAGCGCTAATAGCGTTATTAATAAAATCGGAGTCGTTAAAATAATCCCCACTTTAAAATAATATCCCCATGTAATCTTAAAGTTCTTTTGAGATAACACATGCAACCAAAGTAGCGTTGCCAAACTACCAATCGGTGTAATTTTAGGTCCTAAGTCACTACCAATCACATTGGCATAAACCATTGCTTCTCTTGTCAGCCCTTCTGCTGTACTCGCATCTATAGATAAAACCCCAACCAAGACAGTCGGCATATTATTCATAATAGAAGATAAAATTGCAGCTAAAATTCCTGTGCCAAATGTTGCTGCCCAAATTCCTTGATCAGAAAAACAATTCAATAACTCAGTGATGTAATCTGTCAATCCTGCATTTTTTAATCCGAAAACAACTAAATACATACCCAAAGAAAAAATTACAATTTGCCAAGGTGCACCTTTCACAACTACTTTTAAATCAATAATTTTTTCTCTATAAGCCACCAAGCTTAAAATTAGTGCACCAATACCTGCTACGACACATATTTCAATATTTAATGAATCAGAAACAAAGAAACCGACTAGCAATAGTCCTAACACCACCCATCCGATTATAAAAGTTTTGTAATCTTTGATTGCTGTTTTGGGCTCTTGTAATTCACTGGCATTGTATTTCAGCTTAATATCTTTTTTGAAATATAAATGAAGCACAATCAGTGTAATGATGATCGATGCGATATTCACAGGAACCATAATAGATGCGTATCGACCAAAGCTAATATTAAAATAATCAGCAGATACAATGTTCACTAAGTTAGAAACAATTAGCGGCAAGCTTGCGGTATCCGCAATAAAACCTGCTGCCATTACAAATGCTAAAGTTGTCGCTCTGCTTGCACCCAAGGAAATCAACATAGCCATGACAATCGGTGTCATTATTAATGCCGCACCATCATTCGCAAAAAAAGCAGCAACTAATGCGCCTAATAGGATTAAGTAAGTAAATAAACTCTGACTATTACCTTTGCCAAATCTAGCTATATGCAATGCTGCCCATTTAAAAAAACCAGCCTCATCTAAAATTAAACTAATAATAATCACTGCAATAAACGTTAATGTCGCATTCCAAATAATTCCCCAAACAACAGGAATATCTTGCAACTGAATAACACCACATAATAATGCAACTACCGCACCTGCTGAAGCACTCCAGCCAATCCCTAATCCTTTGGGTTGCCAAATGACTAAAGTTAATGTTGCTATAAAAATCACTAATGCCAATATCATTTTCTTATCCTAAATCCGTCAATATCAAATTATTTAAATAACTCGTTCGCCATCTTCTTTATAAAATTCATCTATCTGTGGAGACTCTAAAATCTCTAATACAGTTTCAGATGGACGACATAATTTCGTGCCTTTGTTCGTAACGACAAACGGTCTATTAATCAAAATAGGATGCTTGAGCATTCCATCTATAATAAATTCATCACTCAAAGACAAATCTTCTAAATTTAAGCGTGCAAATTCTTCTACATTCTCTCTAAGCGCTTCTCTAGGCGTTAAATTTGAGTTTTTCAATATCATTAACAGATCATTACGTGATGGTGGATTCTCTAAATAATTAATGATTGTAGGTTCTATTCCCGAATTGCGTATTAATCCTAAAACATTACGTGATGTTCCACAGCTAGGATTATGATAAATAATCACACTCATATCTTCTTTCCTTTATAATTCAATACTTCAACTATAATTGAAATATTAATTCAAAAAAATTTATTACTTTACTCAATCCCACATTTTTCAGGACTGTTACCGCAACACTCTTTAGTTAAAAATCCAACAATATCCATCATCTGATCAATATTCGCACGATACCTTAAATACCTCCCCTCTTGCTCAACAGTAATCATATTTACATGCAATAGAGCTTTAAGATGAAAAGATAAATTAGTATTCGGCAAATTTAATTTCTCTGCTATTTCGCCAGCTACTAAACCTGTATCAGCATATTTTGTGAGCAAACGAAAAACACTGAGTCTTACCTCAGATGAAAGTGATTCAAATATTTTAGATGCGTTGTAAATTTCCATTGCGTGATATTACAACACTTGTTGAAATATTGCAGACTTATCTGACAATTTGGGGACAATATGGAAAACAAATAAAAATCATCTAACTCAGTAGAAATTCCATCTAGTTTAATAATGATCTATGCTGAAGAAAACGGACGTCAAAAGTTGGGAGATCTCCCTTGAATTTTTATATGTTTTCTTCAGCAGACTTCATTGAACACTTAGAGTAGCCTGCCCAGTAATATTTACTAGGAATATTCGTCTTCAAACAGATAGATTTAACACAATTTCACATAAAAAGTGGACAATGCATTAAATCATTAAAAAATATCATTTAAAAACAATATACTAAATATCAATATGGTGGACAAATGCGGAAAGATACAGGCTATAAATCCTATTTAAGAATATATATACCATTGATTTATATAGATATAAAATTAGCTTTTATTGTCAAAAATAACACAAAAAGGTACAAAATGGGGACAAATAAGCTTTAGGCAACAAAAAAGCCCTTGAATTACAAGGGCTTAGATGTTTTATATGGTGGACATAGGTGGTAAAACCCAGCTATTTATACCTTGATAAATCATATTATCTATTTGATTCATATAAATTTCACTCGATATACCTAGATAAAGAATTTCAAGCGATGGGGACAAAATGGGGACAGCTATTTTTTAAACATTACAACTGTAAATCCGATAAATCATATAAGAAATCAGAAACCTTTAAAGCAAGTAATTCATGCTCATCTCGTGATTCAACAATTTCAACCATTAAATCATCCAGCCCTGAGTCATCAGGAATTGATATTCCTTGAATTTCTAAAAATGTCAGCATAGTAGCCAACCCTGTTCTTTTATTCCCATCAACAAACGCATGCCCTTTTGCAAGCGCAATACCATACCATGCTGCAATCTCAAATATATCACTGACATTGTTATAATACATTTGTTGATCTATACGACTTAAAACACCTTCAAGCTTATCGAGATGACAACCTTCCCTACCAACACCAGTTTCTTTTAGAATCTCATCGTGTACAGCTATAACAAAAACAGAAGTTATCAGACTCATTTGTATGCTAATGCCTGAATTTCTTCTTTATGCTGACGAATTACACGTTTAGCACTGTGCATCACAACACGTTTAGTTGCCTCATTATTTTCAAAAGGAATAGGTAAAACCTGCACTGCACTACTTGAGCGAGGCTTACGATTTTCAATTTTATAATCATTAAGACGTTTAGTCATGATCACCTCAAATTTAAAATTAGCATGCATAGAATAGCATATAGTCAAATTGCTAAGCTATGCTAAAACAAATATACGCCAAAAGCTGGGAGATCTCCCAAGTTAAAGTATTTATATTTGACAGCATAGGTCATTGTGATATGTGCTGAAGAAAATGGGCGTCAAAAGTTGGGAGAGCTCCCTTGAATTTTTATATGCTTTCTTCAGCAGACTTCAATTGTATTCAAGTTCAATATACTGAGTAATATCAGCTTTAGCCTTACCCCTCGTTTTATAATCTTTGTGATACACCAACTCATTCTTTAAAGTTCCCCAAAAACTCTCAATTGGTGCATTGTCATAGCAATTGCCTTTACGACTCATTGAGCCTAAAAATTGATACTTTTGAATAATAGATCGATAATCTTTACTGCAATATTGACTCCCACGGTCTGAGTGTACAATCAATCCTTTTGAAGGCTTTTGATTACGAATTGCCATATTCAATGCATCACAAACTAGCTGAGCTGTCATATGCTTATCAATTGCATAGCCGACAATTTCATGAGTAAAAAGGTCTTTAATACCTGCGACATATAACCAGCCTTCTTCAGTCCAAATATAAGTGATATCACTGCACCAAGCTTGATTAGGCTCACTATATTCAAAATATTGACCTAATAAATTAGTGTAAATCGGTTTATCATGTTTTGACTGCGTTGTTTGCTTGTACCTACGATGTTTAGTACATCGAATGCCCAGTTTTTCACGAATAGTACGTACCATGTATTGACTAATACTATAACCTTGCACTAATAAATGTTGATGTAAGCGTTCATAACCATACAGACCATTTTTGGCTTGATGTGCAGCTTTAACAAGTAGTTCACAGCGATTACGATGAATAACTTGGATACTTATTTTGCGATTAGCCCATTGATAATAACTAGAGGTATTGATATCAAATACCTTACACATCCGATTAACACTGAATTTTTGAGAGTTATTCTGTACAAAAGCATACTTCTTTAATTGTTTTTTGCGAAGTATGCTGTGGCCTTTTTTAGAATTTCACGCTCCTCTTCAGCGATTCGTAATGCGCGTTTTAATTGTTTATTTTCTTCTAAAATAGCCATGATATCTGGATCATATTGCTCTGTACCAATGAGTTGTCCTTTGTTAGCTTTAGTGCACCAATTAAATAAAGTTTGCATCGGAAGCCCTAACTCACGAGAGGTTAGACTGATATTGCCGTTGTTTTCTTCTACTTTTTTAACGGCTTGTGCTCTAAATTCTGCTGTGTACTTTTCACGTTTAATTGTCATAATTTGTTCCTTGGTTTTTAGATAATATTACCAAGTTTTAGTGTCTAAGTTCTTCAGCATAGCTCATTATGGATCTCGTATGGTTAGGTGCTGGAATATTGGCTGTATTCACACTTTTGTGCATACCTATAGCACATCCATTTTGGAAACTAACAGGTGAAGAAAAATCAAAAGATTTTCAAATTGTTTTAGAACATATTGCCTTAGTTGGTGGATTAATTTTAGCTGCTGTTGCAACTTTAAATTAATTCTAATTTTTTAGATGATTGATTTAATTATTATTTTCAGATCAATCATCTAGATACCATTTTATTATCTACAAGTAATGGTTATACACAATAGAACATACATCTGAATTTAAATCTTTAGCTCTGACCATGCTTAAAAAGAATAATGGCAATATTTATCAGACATCTAAATATCTAGAGATACCTATGCTACTGCTATTTAACTGGCACATTGAAGATCAAAAAATATTCCAAAAGGAGCTTTCTACACGAAAATCTCAAGTTCTATTTTTTGAAGAATACGATATGGTCTTTTCGACAGAACCGTTTGACACTTAATAAAACTATTACTCATAAGATATTAAAGCTTTATATAGATATAAAAGTGGACACCGCACTATTCATCAAAAAATTATACTTATAATACATATAGTTAAATATATGAATGGTGGACAAATGCGGAAACAAACAAGCTATAAAACATCTTACCCAATTACTTATCTTATTGATTTATATAAACTGAAAATTATCTTTTAAAGGTCAAAATAGCGGCAAATGGTACAAAATGGGGACAAATAAGCTTTAGGCAATAAAAAAGCCCTTGATTTACAAGGGCTTAGATGTTTTATATGGTGGACATAGGTGGAATCGAACCACCGACCCCAGCATTATGAGTGCTGTGCTCTAACCAGCTGAGCTACAT
>CANRJX010000127.1 GCA_947631095.1 uncultured Wohlfahrtiimonas sp. | reverse complement strand
ACAATTTCCGGTAAATTTTCTACACCTTGTAATCGTGCTGCTTCAAAAGCTCTTAATTGAGCTAAACCACTGGGCCCCGCGCCCAAAATTGCTATACGTTTTCTTTCGATCAAAACATACTCCTTTTAAGTTGAGGAGCTAGTACCTTATAAAAACATTTGATCTAAGTCAAACAATAATCCATTGATCAATATAACATTTAATCATTAAAATTCAAAAATCTTATATAAATCAATATAATTTCATCTGTAATTCAACATATTGATTTATGTATTAATTTTATAAATCACTACATATTATTTACAATTTCAGCTTCAGATGATTAAACAACTTTTTTTAAACAATAGCCTTCTTCATCACAAGATAAAATACCTTCATCTTCTAGCTCATCCAACACATCTGCGATCAAAACCGACAAAATATATGTATATTTAATTGAGGATGAGGTCTTGTTAATCGTTGCGCCTTTTTTAGGACTATCATAATCATCAAAGGTTAAATCTGGAATATATTGCATTTCATAGTGATCCCCGACTTTTAAACCCTGATCAACAATATCTTTTAATAAACCTGATTTTACCGTTGAGAAATGTTTCTTTTTATACATAAATAATAATGCCTTTAATGTGGGTATAAAATAAAAAACCCCTAGCGAATACTAGAGGTTAGCAATTTGGCGGAAGCAGCAGGAATCGAACCTACCTCAGCCGATAGGCTGACAACGGTGTTGAAGACCGCGGAGCCCCCAGGACCCATTTACTTCCGCGCGTACTATAACACCCACTTTATTAATTCACAAATTTATATAGCCCTTTTGTTCTGCACCTTTTATCTAATTTTTCAACTATAATTACATAATATTGTTATTAAAATACTAGGCTATCAACGTGCAATTATCGAATATTATTCAAATAGGCAAATTACTCGATCGCCAAGAGTTTTCGCATTATATCTCCGAATTAAGTCGACCGATTGTTAGTAAAGTGATTCGTTCAACTGTTGAGCATTACAAACAATCTATCTTGAGCAATCAAACTGAAATCAATTTGAATGAATTATTACAAAACATTCATACCTCGCTCCAAGAGATCCAAAAAGAAAAAACTCAACCTGTCATTAATGGCACAGGTATTTTAGTTCATACCAATCTTGGGCGCTCACCAATAGCACAATCCATCTGGGATAAAGCTGGGGAAACTGTTACACGTTACTCAAATCTAGAGTTTAGCCTTATTGATGGTAAACGCGGCAATCGCATGGGAATGCTCACTCGTATCATTCGCGCTTATTTTGGCAGTGAAGATAATGTTGTAGTAAATAATAATGCAGCTGCAATTCATCTGATTTTAAAAACATTTGCTCTTGGCAAAGAAGTGATTGTTTCTCGTGGCGAACAGGTACAAATTGGTGGCGGTTTTCGCATTCCTGAAATACTAGAAGAATCTGGTGCGATTCTCAAAGATGTTGGTACTACAAATATCACAACATTAGATGATTATTTAGATGCTGTGAATGAAAATACTGCAATGGTTTTACTAGTGCATCAATCTAATTACTACATAGAAGGCTTTACTGAACAAGTTGACCCTAAAGAACTGCGCGAAAAATTACCTAAACATATCCTTTTAGTGATTGATCAAGGATCAGGCAATCAATCGAACTTTTTACGCCATGAAACAACTGTCAGTTATTACGAAAAATTAGGGGCTGACATTATCTCTTTTTCAGGTGATAAAATGATTGGCGGTCCTCAAGCGGGAATTATCATTGGTAAATCACCACTAGTTCAAAAGATAAAAAAGCATCCTATGATGCGCGTTTTCCGCCCCGGTAAAGAAACTTACGCTTTGCTCGAATCATTGTTAATCACACAACTTAATGATAAACATAGTGATGTTAATCGTACTGAATGGATTGTTAAACAACCGCTCAGTTGGCATAAAGATTTAGCAGAGAATCTTGCAGAAAAAATTGGTCATTCAGTTAAAGTGATTAAATCAGAATTTTTAGTAGGCGGTGGCACAACTCCCAAAGCTAAGTATCCAACCTTCGCTTTAGAGTTACACACCCAACATTCTGCAGAGGATTTATTGGCACTATTGCGCCAACAAAAAACAGCCATTATTGGCGTAATTCATCAAGGCAGAGTATTAATCTATCCTGCTACGCTTCTTCCTTCTGAATATGATTATGTTGCTCAGGTTATTGCCGAGCTAAAGGATTCACAATGAATGCAGTAATTGGAACTGCCGGCCATGTCGATCATGGTAAATCAACACTAATTCATGCATTAACAGGTATAAATCCATCTCGTTTGCCCCAAGAAATTGAACGTGCAATGACTATTGATCTTGGTTTTGCACATTTTACTACGCCCAAAGGCGATAAAATTGGCATCATTGATGTTCCTGGCCACGAACGATTCATCCGTAATATGGTGAGTGCGGTCTGGGGACTAGATCTGGTGCTTTTTGTTGTGTCTGCGGAAGAAGGCTGGGCAGCATTATCAGAAGAACATTTACGCATTATTACTGCGATGGGCAAGCATGAATGTATTTTAGTATTAACAAAATGTGATCTAGTGAGCGATGAACAACGCCAAATGGTTGAAGATGAAGCTTTAGAGCATTTCTTAAATACCATGGACACCTTGCCTGATGTTGTGCATGTAAGTGCTCAAAACGGGCTCGGTATGGAAGCTTTGAAAAAACTAATCATAGCAAAGACAGAAGCCCTTCCCTCACGTGACGAATTAGATCATGGCGCACATTTATATGTTGATCGCGTGTTTTCTGTCAATGGAATTGGTACAACAATTACTGGCACATTGCGTGGTGCTGCCATTAAAGAAAATGACACACTTACGCTATTTCCTGGCAATCAATCTGTCAAAGTAAGATCATTGCAAAGCTACCATAATCAAGTAGAAATAGCTGAACCTTACTCAAGAACAGCGATTGGTCTCAAACAAGTGAATAAAAAATCTGTCAGCCGTGGCAGTTGCATTGTCGCTTATCCTGATTCCATCACAATGAGCACAGACTGGGTTGTACAATTAAATCCTCAATTTAGCAGTAAACTAAAAAAACAAGGCGTGGTGGAAGTCGCATTAGGAACATCACATACTCAGGCAAAGTGCTTTGTTTATGCTGATGGACAATTGGCAAGATTGCAATTGAATGAAGCAATTCCTGCATTTTGGGGACAACCTATGCTGATCATTCAACATGGTGGAAGCCAAATCATTGGCGCAGGAAAAGTTGCATGGCTACATCCTTTAAAACCTAAAATGCGTACATTTTTACAAGAAGCATTAACCTCGATTAATATTAAAAGTGCTGACTTGCAATCCAAAATAGCATTAGAGATACAACTCAATGGTTTTACACTTCGTCAATCTGACATAAAACAACCTGATCACTCTGAAGTTTTAGGCGAATGGTGGATTTTGCCAACTGCTTTGAAAAAGTTACATAACGACTGTGCCAATGTATTAAATAACGCCATCAGTGCGATGACTGTAGAAGATATCGCTAAAGCAATCAACCACCCTGCATCATTGACAGAAGCAATGATTAATCGTGGCTGTGATAATAATGAATGGCAAAAAATAAAAGGCGGAATTGTCAATTCATTCAATCTTGCAAGTGATGCTCTGCCTGACAATCTTCAAAATCTTTATGATGATATTAAAAAATGTGGCATTTCAGGTTTTGAAGCTGGAAAATCTCGCATTGTTGGAATTAAGCGTTTACTTCGTGCATTGACAGAAAAAGACCTTATCGTACCGACTGAAGATGACATATTTTTTACATTAGAAATCTACAATGGAATTGTGCGCGACATTATGATTAATCGATCAATCGGTGATATTTTTTCCATCGCTGATGCCAGAGAACGCATTAATTTATCTCGCAAACAATTTATACCTTTGTTAAATCGTATGGAAAAAGATGGATGGGTGAAACGCATAGATAATGACCGAGAAGTTTGTCGTGAATACTTAGAAAGTTAAAGGAATTAAAATGATTGAAGTTTATGGAATACCGAATTGTGATACCGTTAAAAAAGCACGTATTTGGCTAACTGAAAACCACATCGAATACACATTTCAAGATTTTAAAAAAGTTACCATTGAAGATACAACCATTTCGTCATGGATTGATGCTTTTGGTTTAGATACTGTGATCAATAAACGCGGTACAACTTGGCGCAAGCTCTCAGATACTGACAAAACATTGTGTGAGAATGCTGAGTCTGCATTATCTATTCTTTTAAGCAATTTAAGTATGGTTAAACGCCCGATTGTCTCGATCGATGGAAAACCTGTATTAATCGGCTTCACTGCTGATGATTGGGCAAAACAATTTCAGAAATAAAACTCAATGTGAAAAAGCCCAGCTTGGCTGGGCTTTTTTATTCATGCGATGATTACTTGTCTTCTCTTGGGAAAATCAAATTTAAAATGATCGCAGTAAATCCACCTGCTGCAATGCCTGAAGAGAATAATGTTTTCAACATTTCTGGTGCAAATTGTAAAATTGCAGGTTGCTGAGAAACACCCATACCAACTGCTAAGGACAATGCCATAATCATGATAGCTCTGCGGTTTAATGCTTCACGTGAAACAATACGCACACCTGATGCCGCAATCGTTCCAAACATTACTAATGTTGCACCGCCCAAAACCGGCTCAGGAATTTGCTGAACAAAATGGGCAACCGCTGGAAATAAGCCTAAAAGAATCAACATGCCTGAAACAACATAACCAACATAACGACTGGCAACACCCGTTAATTGAATTACGCCATTATTTTGACCAAAGCAAGAATTTGGGAACGTATTAAATACAGCTGAAACCATTGAGTTCAAACCATTTGCCAATACACCACCTTTTAAGCGCTGCATATATTTTGGTCCTTCAACCGGCTGATCTGATACATCTGAAGTTGCTGTAATGTCACCGATTGTTTCTAAAGACGTCACCATAAAAATCAAAATCAATGGCAATAATAAATTCCAATCAATCGCCAAACCATAGTAAAAAGGTTGTGGTACAGAAATTAATGGAACATTCACTTCAGAAGATGCTGGCAACATATCTGCCCACCAAGCAACTGCGTAACCAATTGCCATAGCAATCACTAATGATGCCACACGTAAATAAGCATTTTTTTGACGATTCAAAATCACAATTACTGCCAATACAACGCCTGCTAATAACAAGTTTTTAGGCGCACCAAATGTATTATCAGCCAATGCACCATAACCTCCACCTATTGACGTTAATCCCACTTGTATCAACGACAAACCGATGATCATCACCACAATACCTGAAACCAAGGGGGTGATAATGCGACGCGCTAAATGCAATGCTCTTGAAAGGATAACTTCTGTGGTTGCTGCTAATAAAAGCGTTCCAAATAAAGCTGCCATCATTGCATCATTATCCAACCCACCATTTTTTAATGCTGTGCCACCCATAATTAATGGAGCAACAAAGTTAAAACTTGTACCTTGAATGGACAATAAACCTGAACCTACTGGTCCCCAACGACGAATTTGAATTAATGATGCAACGCCTGAAGCAAATAAAGACATGCTAATGATGCGTTGAGTGTCTTGTGCTGATAAGCCTAATGATTGACAAATAATCATTGCCGGTGTGATCACAGCAACAAACATCGCGAGCAGATGTTGAGAAGCTGCAAATAATGTTTGAGGCAATGGTGGTCGGTCTTCTAAGCCATAAATTAAATCATTATTAACAGCAGCGGGGCCTGATGACATTTTGAAATTCTCCTGATCGCAAAACGCGCATTTTAGACTTGATTAAAAAAAAGGCAAGTAGATATTCATTTATTTTTTTAGACGAAAAAAAAGCTAGATATTTCTATCTAGCTTTTTAATATGGTGGGTAGTGAGGGGATCGAACCCCCGACCCTCGCCTTGTAAGGGCGATGCTCTACCAGCTGAGCTAACTAC
>CANRJX010000126.1 GCA_947631095.1 uncultured Wohlfahrtiimonas sp. | reverse complement strand
TTTTTATTGTTCAGTATTTTTTGTTATTCAAATATGTTTATTAGACGCTTGATATGCTAGGCTTTAGCAATGATTAAACATAGAAAGGTTTAAGATTATAAACCCCATTAACTATTGTAGAGGAAGAGCTATGAGTAATGAGTATAAACATGTATTAGTTGCAATCGATCATTCTGAAGATTCAGAAAAAATTGTAAAGCAAGCAATTGTCGTTGCACAACGTAATCATGCAAAGATTACTTTATTGCATGTTTTAGAAGACATTAATATTGCATTGGGTTATGAACTGATGCCGATTATTTCAGAGCAAACTGATACTGAAATTGTTAGTGAAGCTAAGCGTCATGCAAGAGCGTTAGCTGATCGTTTGGGTATTCCTGATGCTGATACCCATGTTGTTTCTGCATTCTCAACTAAAGAGGGAATTATTAAAACTGCAGAAGCTTTAGATATTGAGCTTGTGGTTGTAGGCGCACATACAAGACAAGGTTTGGCACTTTTATTAGGTTCGACTTCTGGGTCAATTATTAATGATTCGCCTTGTGATGTTTTGGTTGTAAAAGTTTAATTTAAAATAAAATCTTATAATATTTAATGTTTGACAACCATGTTGTCAAACATTAACATACCCATCTTAATTTTAAATTTGCCAAGTAAATTAATTAATGATGGACGAACGTTTTAATACCATTCATAAGTTTTATGTAAATTTTTTTACAGCTAAAACAAACTTAATGAAGAGCAATCAAGAATTGATTGAACCTGTCGGGATTAATTTTTCATCCTGGCAATTAATCGCACATATTTCTGTCTCTACTAATACAAAAGGCATGACAACATCAGAGTTGGCAGAGGATTTGTTGATTTCTCGTCAAGCCGTTTTAAAACAAATGAAATGCCTAATAGACGAGGAATTAATTGTTGTTAATGAGAATGAAATTGATAAAAGATCGCCGTATTACTGCATCTCGCCAAAAGGTCTAGAGTTATTCGAGCGTGTTATAGAAGAGATTTATAGTGATTGGATGTTAGATAGTATGAAAGATTTCACCAGTGATGAAATCGAAGCTGCGACTAAAATTCTAATACACTTAACCAAGTTTAAATATTGTGCTAACTAGAGAAATGAAATATGAAAAGAAAAATTTTATCTAAAAATAAATGGTTGTTAGTTGCCATTGGTAGTTTGGCATTATCAGGCTGTTTTGATAGTAAAGAGCAAGCGGCAGGGGGAGAAATTCCACCTGTTTCTGTTGTTGCGATTACAACAAAAGCAGAAGATGTATTGATTCAAGCTGAGTTACCTGGTCGTACAATTGCCTCTAAAATTGCTGAAGTCAGACCACAAGTGGGTGGGATTATTTTAGAGCGCAATTTTGAAGAAGGTTCTTATGTTGAAGAAGGGATGACTTTATATCAGATTGATCCTGCAATTTATGATGCAGCTCTACAGCAAGCTGAAGCGGGTTTAGCTCAAGCAGAAGCTAATCAGTTTGCAGCAGCTGAAAAGGCTAGAAGAATTAATGCATTATCATCTTCTAAAGCAGTCAGTAAGCAAGATGTTGATGATGCTAATTCGCTACTTATTCAAGCAGATGCACAGGTTATGGCTGCGAAAGCAACATTGAATAATGCCAAAACTAGTTTGAATTATACAAAAATGCTAGCGCCAATCAGCGGTCAAATCGGTAAATCAAACTATACGCAAGGTGCATTGGTCGCAGCGGGTCAACCAACCGCAATGGCAACCATCCAACAAAATAATCCGATGCGTGTGGACATTACTTATTCTGCGACAGCTTTTTCAAATATGCAGAGAAAGTTCCGTGATGGCACTTTAGTGAATCCTGTCGAAGGTGCAATCGATGATAATAATTTTACCGTTCATCTAATTTTGGATGATGGCACAGTTTATCCTGAAAAAGGTAAAGTAAAGTTTTCTGATCGTACCGTGGATCCGACAACAGGCTCGATATTAATTCAGGCTGAATTTGCAAATGATGACCAAATTATTTTGCCAGGTATGTTTGTTAGAGCAATAGTTGATCAAGGCATACAAAAAAATGCGATTCAAATTCCGCAAAAAGCAGTTTTCCGTGATCCTAAAGGGCAAGCTTTCGTGATCGTAGTTAGTAAAGACAATACTGCATCTGTTCGTCCGATCGAAATTGAACAATCTAATGGTAATCATTGGTTGTTAAAAAGTGGATTAGCAGCAGGTGAACAAGTAATTGTTGAAGGTATTCAACAGGTACAAAGTATGTTGCGTAGAACAGATAAGGTTCCTTTGAAAGTCTCTGCACCAGAAGCAGAGCCACAAACAAAAGGTTAATTTAAGGGTATTAATAAGGAAAATATATGGCTCGCTTTTTTATAGATCGACCTATTTTTGCGTGGGTAATTGCAATACTGACAATGTTTTTAGGAACGTTGTCTTTACAGTCATTGCCTGTTTCGCAATATCCTGAGATCGCACCACCGCAAGTTTCAATTACAGGTGTGTATCCAGGCGCTAACGCAACCACTATTGAAAATAGTGTGACGCAGGTCATAGAGCAAAACTTATCAGGCTTAGATGGATTTAGATATATGTCATCATCCAGTACAAGTCAGGGAAGTTTTCAGATTACGGTAACCTTTAACCAAGGTACCGATCCTGATATGGCTCAGGTTCAGGTGCAAAATAAGATTCAAACTGCTCTTTCAACATTGCCAGAGGATGTTCAAAGACAAGGTGTTACGGTTGAAAAATCTTCAGGATCTTTCTTCATGGTTGTCAGTTTTTATTCTAAAGATGGAACTTACAGCAATGCTGATATCGGCGATTTTATCAATACAAACATTAAAGATACCATCAGTCGTATTCAAGGATTGGGAAGTATTCAATTCTTTGGATCGGGTTATGCAATGCGCGTATGGTTAGACCCTTATTCTCTGAATAAGTACAACATGACACCAATGGATGTTATGTCTGCCATTAAAGAGCAAAACTCTCAAGTTGCCTTTGGTCAAATGGGTGCAATGCCAACGGTTAAAGGTCAAGAAATTAACTTTACCATTACAGCACAAACACAGTTGGAAACAGTCGAGCAATTTGAAGCAATTCAATTGCGAGTGAATGAAGATGGTAGCCAAGTGCGTTTGGCTGATGTCGCACGCATTGAATTAGATGCAGAATCATCGGCATTTGAAGCAAAGTATAACAATATGTCATCATCTGCATTGGGGCTGAGTTTGGCTTCAGGTGCAAACGCATTGGATACAGCAAGAGAAGTTAAAGAAACGCTTAAGGAATTATCTATTTTATTGCCGGAAGGAATTGAAATAGCATATCCATATGACACAACACCTTTTGTTGAAATTTCGATTAAAAACGTTGTTAAAACATTGATCGAAGCAGTTGCACTAGTATTTTTAGTGATGTACTTATTCTTACGTAATATTCGCGCAACAATTATACCGACATTGGCAATTCCTGTAGTTTTACTCGGTACATTTGCAGTATTAGATGCACTGGGTTTTACGCTTAATACTTTGACGTTATTTGCCATGGTATTGGCGATCGGGTTACTGGTAGATGATGCGATCGTTGTTGTTGAAAACGTTGAACGAATTATGGAAGAAGAACATCTCTCTCCATTAGAAGCAACACGTAAATCAATGGATCAAATCACAGGTGCATTAGTTGGTATTGCAGTAGTACTGTCTGCGGTATTTGTACCGATGGCATTCTTAGGCGGAGCATCTGGGGTTATTTATCGTCAGTTCTCTATTACGATTATCACGGCGATGAGTTTGTCGGTCGTTTGTGCAATTATTTTTACATCAGCATTATGTGCGACGATTTTAGAACCGCATTCTGCAAGAAATGCTGAACCAAAAGGTATTGCTAAATTATTTGTGCCAGTTTTGAAAATTATTGATTGGCCAATTACTAAGTTTAATAATTGGTTTGATCGTGTGAATAAGCGTTATGAAACCGGTGCGATGCATGCTGTAACACATAGAAAACGTTATTTAGCAGTATTTGCAGTGATTTTAGCATTGATTTATTTTGGCTTTCAGCGCTTACCATCCAGTTTCTTACCTGATGAAGATCAGGGTATTTTGATAGGGATGACGATTGGACCAGATGGTACATCATTGAATATTACTGCTGATATTTTGACTCAAATTGCGGATCATGTTCTAGAAGAAGAGCAGAATTCAATTGAAGCAATTATGACTGTCGGCGGTTTCAGCTTCAGTGGTCGTGGTGGTCAGCATGGCGTTTTCTTCTTGAAATTAAAAGATTGGAGCTTGCGTGATACACCAGAACAAAAAATTGGTGCTATTCAAGGGCGACTTGCTAAGTATCTGCAAACAATTCCAGGTACGCAAGGTTTCGTATTTGCGCCACCTGCGATTATTGAGTTGGGAACAGCAACAGGTGTTTCATTCACATTGCAAAATATGACAGGTTTGCCTCATGAACAATTCATGGGTGAAGTTATGAAGTTTATGGGATTAGCAGCAACTAAATCTGAGACCATGAATATTGCAACACTTCGTCCAGGTGGTCAGTTTGATGGTCCGCAGTTATATGTCGATATCGATCAAGAAAAAGCACGTGCTCTTCAAATTACTGTGGGTGATATCAATAGCTCATTAGCGATTGCATGGGGTAGTTTGTATGTGAATGACTTTGTTGATCGTGGTCGTGTTAAAAAAGTATTATTACAAGGTGATGCTGAATTTAGAATGCAACCAGAAGATTTTGATAAATGGTACGTTCGTAATAAAGTTGGTCAAATGGTTCCATTTAGCGCATTTGCTAAAACTGAATGGACTTATGGTGCAACTCAGCTTAATCGTTTTGATGGATACTCATCATTCCCAATGTCAATTGAGGCGAAACATGGCTTCAGTACAGGTGAAGTGATGAATGAAATTGAAGAGTTAACTAAGAATTATCTGGATGGTGTGCAGGTAAAATGGACAGATACTTCATATGAAGAGCGTGAAGCAGGAAATATGCAGATCTATTTATACATTATCTCCATCTTCGTAATTTTCTTAAGCTTGGCAGCATTATATGAGTCATGGTCTATTCCTTTTGCGGTGATCTTTACCTTACCTGTTGGTGTTGTTGGTGCCGTAATTGCAGCGAATGGCTTTGGCTTGGAGAATGATGTTTACTTCCAAGTCGGTTTATTAACGGTTCTTGGTTTAACATCGAAAAATGCTATTTTGATCATTGAGTTTGCTAAGGATCTATTGTTGCAAGGTAAGAATATTATTGATGCAACAGTTGAAGCTGCTCACCTTCGTTTACGTCCAATTATTATGACATCTTTAGCATTTGGTTTTGGCGTATTGCCAATGGCTGTTAGTTCTGGTGCAGGTTCAGGTGCTCAAAATGTTGTGGGTATAACGGTCATCGGCGGTATGATTGGTGGTACAATTTTAGTTCTATTTTATGCACCAGTTTTCTTTACGATGATTGGTAAAAAGTTTGAACAAAAAGAACATGATCAATATGAAAAAGATAAAGCAGAGGGCAAAGCACCTAAAAGCGTGTAATGTTCCTGAATAAAAAAGACCGCCTTGATGGCGGTTTTTTTATATTTTGATAAATGAATGAGTTAGTAAGGTCCCCAGCCATTATCCCAACCAAATGGATCATTGAAAAACATACCGTTTTCCCAATCTAATGCATTGGCTTCATCCCAAGCTTGCATCTGGGCAATTTGTACTTGATTTTGTGCTTGGTAAGATTTCCATGCTAAGTTGTAGCATGTTTTAAATGCTGGGTTATTGATGTGGCGTGTATAGCTATTTTCAAAAGCTTTCTTCTGTACAGGGTCCAGTTGATTAACTGTCGGCATTTGAGCCATTAATTTAGCTGTTTCAGGATTACATTCTTCTGCTAAAGCCACTTGCGTGTTTAATAACTGTTGTGCGCGTTCTTTGGCTTGTGCTGCTTTTTGTTCTGGTGTTACAGCGCAAGCGGTTAAAATACTTAAAGCCAATACAATCGTTGATAATTTAGTGACGCTCATATAATTTCCTTCTCTGATTATTGGGAAAGTGAAAAATATTAATATATATTGCAAATTCATACTATAAGCCAATAAGCTTTTAGGTAAGCAATATTTTATATGTCGTACTGATACAGTAATTTTTGTAGCTAATGATGAAATATGATACATAAAAAAAGCTCTCAAATAGATATTCTGAGAGCTTTTCAATATAAAGATTAAATTATAGTGCCCAAAGAACGCGTTCTTCAGCTTTTAATAATTCGTAAACTT
>CANRJX010000125.1 GCA_947631095.1 uncultured Wohlfahrtiimonas sp. | reverse complement strand
GTGGTATTAATGTAATATTATGCAACTTTTAGGCTAGTTATTGTACGAAATAGCTTACAGCAAGATACGCTAAATGTCATTTACAGTAATAGAGTAGAGTGTCATGATAGGTAATCAATAAGTTACTACACTATTTTTACACAAATAAATTAGATTATTTACATAAATAGATAAGAGTAGCTTGCATACTTACATTAATAAGCACGAGTGGCTGTAAGGTAAAATTTTATGAAAAAATTGAGTGACGAATACTTACCTGTTAGAAAAGCTCAAACTGTTTATGGGAGTATTTCAGGAAATTATGCTTTTAGAGGTGAAAAAACCATATGGTTTGAATCGACACTTGAGCGTGATTTCATACTTAAACAAGAATTTAATAACAATGTGATTGATGTTATAGGTCAACCTGTAGTTATTCCCTACATCACTGAATTGGGTAATCAATCAACCTACACCCCTGACTTTTTGGTGCAGTTTTCAAGCTCGAATTGCGATGATATTGAGGATTTTCCAGTACCAGTGCTCATTGAAATTAAGCCTAAGAAAAAACTTGCTGAGGACTGGGATAAGTTAAAACCAAAATTTAGAGCAGCCCACCGTTTTGCTGTTGATAAAGGATGGAAGTTTAAAATTATCAGTGAAACAAGGTTATATGATCAATATTGGGAAAATATTAATTTCTTGAGAAAATTTAGACGTTCACATGTAGATACTATTGATCAACAACTATTACTTGATACCCTGCAAAAGTTAGGTCAATCAACAATTAATCAATTACCTGCCCATATTTTTAAAGATAAAACTAATGTTTTAAAAGGGATTCACCAAGTTTGGGCATTAGTGGCAAAGCGAATGATTGCTTGTGACTTGTATTGCCCTTTAACGGCTGAAACAGTGATATGGGTGAACCAAAATGATGCATTTGCGAGGAATATCTAAATGATTGAATCTAATGCTGTCAATATCGATCGTAGTCGTATCATTCTAAAACCCAATGTAGTTGTCGGTTATGAGGGGCAACCCTATAAAATTGTGAATGTTTTAAATGCCAATGACATTGTTATATCAAGTCTTGATTCGGTACGTAGTCTACAGGTCAATGCTAGAAGTTTGACCGTTTTTAATGGGGAAAATACGTTAACTGAGAGTTTGAATAAGGGTGATCAGGATATTAGTAATGAAGCTTGGCAGATTGCTTTACAACGTTATGAGATTATTAAGCCTTTGATTGAGTCTTCAACGACTGAACTGGTCGAAAATAGGGCGAATGAATATGATGTAAATCGTTCAACATTGTGGAAATGGCTTAAAGATTATCGGGAAAATAATTCTCTAATGGCGTTGATTCCCAAAAAACGAGGTTGGACAACTGAAAAATCAAGGTTGTCACCTCAAGTAAGCAATATCATTAAACAAGCCATCAATGATGAATATTTGAATGCGAAGAAACCAAGTATTTCCAAAACGATTGAAATTGTAAAAGCAGAGTGTTCACGACTTCAGCTTGAAGCACCACATGAAAACTCTATTCGTAGAAGAATCGAGGCTTTAAATGATTACCAAGTAACCAAAGCACGTCTTGGATCTAAAGCTGCAATAGATAAATTTAAGGCTGCTGCGGGTTCATTTCCAAATGCTGATTACCCTTTGGCATATGTGCAGATTGATCATACACCTCTAGATATTGAAATCGTGGATGACGAGTTTAGAGAAGCGATTGGAAAACCTTACTTAACCTTGGCAATCGATGTTTTCAGTCGGATGATTGTTGGATATTACCTATCACTAGAAGCACCAAGTACGACTTCAGTGGCGATGTGTATAGCATCTTGTATTTTGTCAAAAAAACGTAAGTTGATCGAACTAGATATTGATGCTGAATGGCAGGTCGAAGGGATCATGGACTCGGTGCATACAGATAATGGACCCGATTTTAGAACCAATCACATCAGTAAAGCTTGTCTAAAGTATGGGATTCATTGGGAATACCGACCAATTGGTGGGGCAAGGTTTGGCGGTCACATCGAGCGTATGCTTGGTATCGTCAATCTTGAAATGCATGTCTTGGATGGTACAACTTTTTCAAATGTGCAGCAGCGTGGAACTTATGATTCCGCTAAACAAGCCTGTATGACATTAAAAGAGCTTGAATACTATATCGTGTATTGGATTACTAAAGTTTATCACCAGAAGAAACATTCCGCTTTAGGAACATCCCCAATCGTTAAATGGGAAGAAGGTGTTTGGGGGACGAAAATAACAGCAGGTACAGGTTTGAAAGAACGTGTATCAGATGAAGATACCTTGTTTATTGATTTTCTACCTGAATTTGAAGCGACCATTCAGCGTACAGGGGTGCAAAAAGATAACTTATTCTATTTTGCCGACTGTTTAAGACAATGGGTTAATTCTATTGATCCAGAAGACAATAATCGAAAGCGTAAAAGAAAATTCTTGTTTAAGCGTGATCCGAGAGATATTTCACAGATTTGGTTTTATGAGCCATTTTCTAATACCTATTTTAAAGTACCTACTGCAAAGCGGGAGATACCACCGATTAGCTTATTTGAATATAAGCAGGTTCAGAACTATCTCAAAAGTGAGCGTCAGGATGTTCAGAATCAAGATGAGATTTACAAGGCGGTTTTACATTTACGTGAACAGCTTAATCAAGCTCGAAGCTTGACTCGAAAGCAACGTCGCTCAAACCAAAGAAAAAAGGAAAATGAAAAAGCCATTACTCAGCTATCTGAACAGAATCAGTCTAAAAAGGCTGTAGTTTCTGAAAGCATTCAGACAAGTGATGATTTGTGGAGTATCCCTTTAACCGCATTTGATGATTTGAGGTGATGTGATGGAAAAATATGAACATCTTGCAGAGCATGTACTTGAAATCATGCAATTAAGCGATAGTGAACGGATTGATTCATTATTTACTGATCGATGGATTGGCTATAAGAAAGCCATTACCATCATGAATACATTGACCGATATTCTGAATCGTCCTAGAAAACTAAGACCCGAATGCTTATTGATCGTTGGTGACTCCAATATGGGCAAAACAACCATCATTCATGAGTTTGCTAGACAGTATTATACAAAAACCGTAAGTGATGCCGACATGGATTTGTTGTCCGTGACCAAGCCTGTTTTGCCGATACTTGCTCCAGCAAAAGCGAATGTTAAAGAACTCTATATTAATATTTTAAATCACTTCTTTGTGCCATTTCGGGCAAGTGATCCTGAAGCCAAATTACGAAATCAAGCCGTACACTTGATGCGTAAGTATGAAACAAAAATGTTGATTATCGATGAAATTCATAATTGTCTGACAGGTTCAGCCAAATTGCTTCCCGAAGTCATGAATACGCTCAAGAACTTCAGCAATGAATTGAGTCTGAATATCGTAGGTGTCGGTACTCGTGAGGCAATCACCATACTGCATACTGATCCGCAATATGCCAGTCGCTTTGATGTGGTGAATTTACCTAAATGGGAACTCAATCAAGATTTTTTAAAATTATTAGTCAGCTATGTTCGACTATTGCCGTTAAAAAAACAGTCTAATCTTGCATCCAAAGAGATTGCTACGTTGATTTTTGAAGTGTCAGGTGGAAATTTGGGGGATTTAAATCGATTACTGGTAGAGTGTGCCAAAGAAGCCATTTTACAAGGTGATGAAGAAATTACCTATGACATCGTACATAAGTTTAAATGGCTTAAACCGACTGAGGGTTTAAGAAATATTAGAAATATCAATTTCAGCGTACTTTAGCTTTAAATTGTTTATGGGGGCTGAAGATGAGTCAATCGGAACTACGTTGGTATATCAGAACCCCCATTCAACAGGGGGAAATATTTTCATCGTGGCTGATCCGTTCTGCATTAGATGTAGGATGCTCACCTATGGTTCTCGTTGAAGCTTTATGGGGGAAATGGAGAGCTTTAACAATTGATTTAGATAAAGGAGTAGATGCAGAAAGGTTCGATGCTCTGTTATCTCATAATATTGAGACAAGGCAAAGGATACAGCAATCAATGCTGAGTAGCGTTGTTTCTCAAATTCACCCCAATTATGATTCAAAGCAAAATATTCCTTGGGTTTTATCCTTGGGTACACGAAACCGTTCAAATACATCAGGTCGGCAAGTATGTGTTGAATGTTTGAAGAGTCATGAAAATCCGCCTTATTTGCGCTTAATGTGGCGTATTGGGTGGCATTGTCTTTGTGATCGACATCAAGTCTATTTAATTGATCATTGCCCTGAATGCGGTGCGACGATCCAACCATTTAAAGTCGATATGGAACATGGTTGTTTAGCGATCTGTACGACATGTGGTTTTGATTTAAGGCATTGTGAGGAAAGCCAAAACATCAATTTAAATGCTTTAAACTTCCAAAATAAAGCAGATCAAGTATTAAATCAAAAATTTGGTTTTTATAATCAATCCCCAGTGACTACTCAAGTATGGTTTGAAATTGCTCGTGCATGGCTCAGTGAGATTAGATTTTTGGTCAATACGCCCAATAAAAACGTGATTCAATTATTTGAAAGTTTTGACGTAAATTTACATCTTTCACATCCAGTTACCCCATTAGCATTTGAATATCTGAGTACTCAGGAACGAATAGTTTTGCTTTCAATATTGGATCAGATTATGGATATTCCATGTGACTTATTGGTACAGCGATCAAAGGAATATGGAGTAAGTCGTGCAAACTTTTGGGACAAGCGCAAGAAGTTGCCTGTTCAGCTTCAACAGATGAAAGATTTAATTATTAAGCCTACAAGACGTTATCCTGTCTCTCGTGCAGCAATAACTGTTACTAAGCCAAAATCTAAAGCGACTGTACAACGTCAATGGTTAAATTTATTAAGAAGAAGTAATAATAGTGGAGCGATGCATATTGACTGAAAATGTTATTGAACATGACTGTCATGGATGCAACCAGTCTGTTTCTTTTATAAAAAAACGATATAAAGGCAAGAAATATTGTTCGACTTGTTATGCCCGTATCTTTAAAAAGCGATTATGCCCAAGTTGTGGTGACTTTGCCCGACTCTCTAGAGATGATGAACAAGCCATTTGCAATGAATGTATTAAGAAACAACCCTGTATTCGATGTAATCAGACAAATAAACCAATAGGTAAGCTGACCGAATATGGTGTGGTGTGTAATAGTTGTTCCGTGTATTTTAGACCCATTGAGCCTTGTGAACGATGTGGTACGCCATCACAAAAACTGACCCGAATTTCACGTTTTAATGATGATCTGAGGGTATGTCCAAAATGTGCGACACGAGATTATGAGACATGTCCATCGTGCCAGAAACATCGGCTATTGGAATCTGATAAATTAGGACAAAGAACGTGTAAAAAATGTAGAGATAATCCTCAAAAATCCTGTAAAGCATGTCATTGTATGATTGCAGCAGGTTGTGCTGATTTATGCGATGATTGCTATTGGCATCAAAATTTATGGGATAAATTTGATCAAAATCAGAAAATTTTTGAGTCTAGTTACTTAAAACAGCAGTATGAAAGCTATATAGGCTGGCTAGAAAAGAAAGTTGGATCACATAAGGCTGCATTATATATAAATAAACATACCCATTTCTTTATTAAAACCGAAATAGATTGGAATCTATCTGTGCCCACACCGAAGCAGTTATTAGTACGATTAAGGAGCAGTGGGCTTAGAAAATTTGAATTGGTGATACAATGGTTTGAAGAAGTACACGACATTCAAATAGATACGGATAACAAAAAAATCTGTTCGGAACGAGATCAGATGGAAAAGCTTGTGCAAAGTATTTTACAACCATCTTTGGCGTATGATGTTGTACTGGAATACAAGAATAAATTAGAAGAAAAAATCAAACGAGGTGATACCTCAATACGTTCAGCTCGGTTGGCAGTAAAGCCTGCTGTGGCGTTGATGCTATCAATGGGGCGAGAGGATTCCCAATTACCAAATTTGGATCATATCAAAACGTATTTATCTGACTATTCGGGTCAAGCTGCTGCACTAACTGGTTTCATTAATTTTTTAAATGTGAATCATGGTACTTCAATTGATTATTTAAGTTTTAAAAAGTCTAACTTTTTAAATACTAAACGGAAGAAAAAATTGGAAAGAGAAATTATTTCGTTAATCCAAACAGATTTAAGTAAAAGTGAAAACTTGATTAGTTGGGTGCGAAATGGTCTTAGATATTTTCATCAACTGTCTTATGTTGACTCATTAAAGGTTAAAAAAGAGATGGTCATGGAAGTAGATGGTGGGCTTGCTGTGATATTAAA
>CANRJX010000124.1 GCA_947631095.1 uncultured Wohlfahrtiimonas sp. | reverse complement strand
TGGGGGCGTATCCAGCTCACCGACGCCATTGCCGAGTTAAATAAAACTCAGCCAGTCGAAGCCATGCAGATGACCGGAGAAAGCTATGACTGTGGCAAAAAACTGGGCTATATGCAGGCCTTTGTCCAGTACGGACTGCGTAACCGTAAAGAAGGGCGGAAATTCCGCGAGCATTTGCTGACGTTGCTGGACTGATTTCAGACAAAGCAAAAGGTTAAAAAAGAATCAGATACGGTAGTGATGCGTCCGGACAGAACCCGACTTGAGATGCTGACTACCGTTTTTTTTCGACTTAAATTTAATGAAATCGTCATGTAGCTATCGGCGATTTGCAGGGAAACTTTAGTCATAGACAGAAACAGACAGAAAAGCAGTACAGTGCACGGGTAGCTGGTGAGCCTGGGGCGGTAGCGTGTCTATTATGTTAGTCCTGAGCTTTACCATTAAATCTGACGTTAATTCTAATAAAGCTAATACCCAGCTAATAGACAGTATAGCGGGAATATATTAAACCAAATATAAAGAGAGACTGTTCAAGTGAAAATTCTTGTTACGGGTGGAGCGGGTTTTATTGGCTCTGCGGTAGTGCGTCATATTATTGATCAGACCCAAGACTCAGTCGTTAATGTGGATAAACTGACCTATGCGGGTAATCCAGAGTCGCTGGCAACGATTGATAGTAATGAACGCTATGCTTTTGAACAGGCGGATATTTGTGATGCAGCCGCAATGGCGCGTATCTTTGCTCAGCATCAACCCGATGCAGTGATGCACCTTGCGGCTGAAAGTCATGTGGACCGCTCAATTACCGGGCCTGCGGCTTTTATAGAAAGCAATATTGTCGGTACCTATATTTTACTGGAAGCTGCCCGTCATTACTGGACTGCGTTAACTACTGACAAGAAAGCCGCTTTCCGTTTCCATCATATTTCTACCGATGAAGTTTATGGTGACTTGCCGCATCCGGATGAAGTGCCTGCGGGGAGCGAACTGCCATTATTTACTGAAGAGACTGCTTATGCCCCAAGCAGCCCTTATTCAGCTTCAAAAGCATCCAGCGATCACTTAGTTCGCGCCTGGTTACGTACCTATGGCCTGCCTACGCTGGTAACCAATTGCTCAAATAACTATGGTCCTTATCACTTCCCTGAAAAACTGATCCCGCTCGTCATTTTAAATGCGCTGGAAGGCAAGCCACTGCCCATTTATGGCAAAGGGGATCAAATCCGTGACTGGCTCTATGTCGAAGATCATGCCCGTGCCCTGTATACCGTAGTGACCCAAGGCAAAGTCGGGGAGACCTACAATATTGGTGGCCATAACGAGAAAAAGAATCTCGAAGTCGTGCATACCATCTGTGACCTGCTGGACGAAATCGTTCCCAAGCAAGGTTCATACCGCGATCAGTTAACTTATGTCACGGACAGGCCAGGACATGACCGCCGCTATGCTATTGATGCAGATAAAATCAGCCGTGAACTGGGCTGGAAACCACAAGAAACCTTTGAGACGGGCATTCGTAAAACAGTGGAATGGTATCTTAACAATCAACAGTGGGTAGATAACGTAAAAAGTGGTGCCTATCAGACGTGGATTGAGCAGAACTATTCCGAGCGTAAGGTCTGATTTTTTTATCAAAGTAGAGGCATAAGTTCATTAAAATAGCACATGAATGTTATGCCTTACGTCAAAAATATCTCTCTGTTCTCTATATTGATAAAAATTATATCAGTATTTATCAATATAAAGGTTCAGATAATAAAACTAAATGTCTGAATTAAATTTCAGCAGCATAAATATTGAATGAGAAAAAATGACAACACATAAAGGTATTATTTTAGCAGGTGGTTCTGGGACACGTTTATATCCACTGACAATGGCAATCAGTAAGCAATTATTACCTGTCTATGATAAACCCATGATTTATTATCCGCTTTCGGTTCTGATGCTGGCTGGTATCCGTGAAATTTTAATTATCACCACACCTGAAGATAAAGTAAACTTTGAACGTTTACTGGGGGATGGTAGCCAGTTTGGTATTAAACTTGAGTATGCCGCGCAACCTAAACCGGAAGGACTAGCTCAGGCATTTTTGATTGGTGAAGATTTTATCGGTGATAGCAGTGTCTGTTTAGTACTGGGTGATAATATTTTCTACGGTCAGTCTTTCTCACCTAAGCTAAAAGAAGCGGTAGAACGCGCGCAAGGCGCAACAGTATTTGGTTATCAGGTCAAAGACCCAGAACGTTTTGGTGTGGTTGAGTTTGATAAAAATAGAAAAGTATTATCTATCGAAGAAAAACCGCAGCAGCCGAAATCGAACTATGCAGTAACGGGGTTATATTTTTATGATAATCATGTTGTTGAGTTAGCCAAACAAGTTAAACCTTCTGCAAGAGGCGAATTAGAAATAACCACACTCAATGAGCTATACCTGAACAAGGGTGAGCTACATGTGGAAATGCTCGGGCGTGGTTTTGCCTGGCTGGATACCGGGACTTACGAAAGCTTACTTGAAGCAGCACAGTTTGTTGAAACTATTGAAAAAAGACAAGGATTTAAAATTGCCTGTCTGGAAGAGATTGCCTACAATAATGGCTGGATGAGCAAACAAGATCTTAAAGACCGAGCAGCCATTATGAGCAAAAACAGCTATGGTGAATATCTGTTAGGTTTAATTAAGTAATATGACAACGCTCAGAAGCAAAACAACCCATAGTCTGAAGTGGAGTGCCATAGAGCGTATAGCAACCCAGGCGATTCAGCTTATTGTTATGCTTATTCTGGGCCGCATCATCGGCCCGGAAGCATTCGGTTTGATTGGTATGCTGGCTATCTTTATTGCCCTGGCACAAACCTTTATCGATAGTGGCTTTAGCAATGCACTGATCCGTAAACAAGATGTTAATGACGCTGATTATGCAACAACGTTTTACTTCTCAGTTGCGGTTGCTGTTGTTTGCTATGTGTTATTGTTTATCAGTGCGCCTTATATTGCTGATTTTTATCAACAACCGGCATTAACGTCACTGACCCAGATCCTAGCATTAACCATTGTAGCTAATGCATTTTCAACGGTGCAACGTACCCAGTTAATTACCAGGATGGATTTTAAAACCCAGGCTAAAGCCTCTTTGCTGAGTGTGGCACTAAGTACTCTGTTAGCCATTATTGCGGCTGTAATGGGCTTAGGCGTTTGGGCGCTGGTGATACAAACCTTAAGTTTCGCGATATCCAATACCTTATTGTTAAATTTATATCTACGCTGGTATCCGAAAACAGGTTTTTCAAAAGAATCGTTTAGTTATCTGTTTGGTTTTGGTTCCAAGCTATTATTGTCCGGGCTTATTGATACTATATATAATAATGTTTATCAGATAATTATAGGGAAAATTTTCTCGGCGGGGCAATTAGGGTTTTTTACCCAGGCCAAAAATTTAACCTATATGCCTTCAATGACACTAACTGCGATTATTCAAAGGGTCACCTACCCGATGATGAGCCAGATACAGCATGATAAAGAGGCACTCGAAGCGGCCTATTTACTGACATTGCGCTTAGCCGCTGTAGTTATTTTTCCACTACTTATTGGGCTGGCTATTATTGCTGAGCCTTTTTTAGGTTTAGTGTTAGGCGCAGAATGGCAGCCAGCGGCTATTTTTATGACTATCTTAGCGTTGGGTTATATGCTCTATCCGATTCATTCCATTAATCTTAATTTACTTCAGGTTAAAGGACGTAGCGATCTATTTTTAAAACTTGAGATCATTAAAAAGGTAATCATTACACTAGTACTAGTGATTACCGTTCCTCTCGGGATCAAAGCTATCTGTATTGGTATCGCTGTTCAGTCTTATTTAGCATTAGTGGTTAACACCTACTATACCGGTAAATTAACCAGTCTAAGTATAAGAATACAGCTCGCGAAGTTAATGCCAATCTGGATCATCAGCCTAGTCAGTGGTGTACTGGCATGGTTAATATCCCGATATACTGATAACCAAATAGTGGAACTTATATCGATGCTGATTGTGATGCCGATAATCTATATCGCAGTAACACGCCTGATGTTACCTGATTTATTTCAACATATTTACTCAACAATTTTAAAGAAGAAAAATTAGCATGGAAAAAATCACAGTTACCACACCACTATTGCCGCCACTAGAAGAATTAACTCCCTATTTAGAAGATATCTGGCAACGTAAATGGCTGACAAATAATGGTCATTACCATCAACAATTAGAAAAAGAACTTTGTGAATATTTAGGTGTGAAATATATTTCACTGTTCTCTAATGGCACCCTGGCGCTGATCACCGCATTGCAGGCATTAGAAATTAAAGGTGAAGTGATTACTACGCCTTACAGTTTTGTCGCTACCAGTCATTCTATTATGCTTAATGGCTCCGTACCTGTCTTTGTTGATGTTGAACCCCAGACCTATAACCTTGATCCAGCAAAAATAGAAGCGGCTATTACAGACAAAACAACCGCAATTATGCCGGTTCATGTCTATGGTAATCCTTGTGCGCATGAAGAAATTAAAAGAATTGCCGATAAGCACAATTTAAAAATCATCTATGATGCTGCTCATGCCTTTGGTGTTAAAAAGAACGGTGAGTCAGTGTTAAATTGGGGTGATTTATCAATTCTCAGTTTCCATGCCACTAAAGCCTATTCAACCATCGAAGGCGGGGCTGTCATCTGTCATACTGCAGAGATGAAGCAGAAGCTAGATAAACTGAAAAATTTTGGCTATGACTCCGAAGTGGAAATTTCCATGCTGGGGACTAATGCCAAAATGAACGAGGTTCAGGCGGCTTTTGGCCTTGCTACACTGAAGCATATTGATAGCGCAATAGAAAAAAGAAAAGTAGTGGCTGATGAGTATCGAAAAAGAATCAATGATATTAATGGGATTTCATATATAACTGTTACCGATGATATTTTGTCTAATAACTCATACTTCCCTATTATTATTGATGAAGATATATATGGTTTAACTCGTGACGAACTTTATCATAAATTAAAAGACAATGATATTTTTTCGAGACGCTACTTCTATCCTCTGATCACTGAGTTCGCATTATATAAAAATAATAATAATATTAAAATTAACTCAGTAGATGTAGCCAAAGAAATATCCAACCATGTTAACTGTCTTCCTATGCATCATGATATTACAGATGAAGATATCGAAAGAATTTTTCTGTTTATTTAAGTGTAATAATATATGGGTAAAATTTAAGCAGTAAATAGTATAGTCCGAAATAAAAATTGGCGGAAGGAAATGTAAAATATCATTGGTAATTCCTTTCCAGTCATGGGAGCTGTAAGATTTTTCATTAAAACTGTCTTTTATGAAAAAAATACTGATAAGTCGTCTTATAGCTTCAATAAACAGGATGTATGAAATGAAAGATATAATTATTATAGGTTCATCAGGCCACGCTAAAGTTGTTATAGATATAATAGAAAGACAAGGTGAGTATAAAATAATTGGACTAATTGACCGCTTTAGAGATACAACCGAAGAAACGCTAGGATACTCTATATTAGGAAAGGAAGAAGATTTACCTGAGTTGATATCGAAGTATTCTGTATACGGTGTGATTGTAGCTATAGGGGATAATTTCATTCGTTCAAAAGTATCCACATTAATCATCAATTTATGTCCAGATATAACGTTTATCTCTGCAATTCATCCAGATACATCGATTTCTAAATATGCAAGAATTGGTGACGGTTCCGTAATAGTTGCAGGAGTAATTGTTAACGCTAATGCAGTCATTGGGAAATCATGTATATTAAATACAGCATCATCTGTAGGGCATGATGCCATTCTTAATGATTTTTCAAGTATTGGACCTGGGGTAAGAGTTGCTGGAGGATGCAATATTGGGGAGTTATCATCAATCGGCATAGGTGCGGTGATCATAGAAAAAGTGAATATTGGTGAAGGAGTGGTCATTGGGGCTAGTTCTACAGTGACAAAAGACATAACATCATTTGTTATTGCTTATGGAACCCCTGCAAAAATAATACGTAAGAGAGAGATTGGGGAGAAATATTTAAAGTGATCACGACATGGGTTGAAAATAATATTTAATTTGCGATATTATTAATAATAAGAAAAATGAAATGATACTATCATTGATACGTTAAAAACATAGTATAAAAAATCATATATGATTATTTTTCGCAGATTTTTTATTCGTAGCAACTACCCAGGGAAAGATCACGAAAAGTACGTTTTTCACACAATAAATCGTATGTTTATTGAGCTGTAAAACTGGTGATCGTAA
>CANRJX010000123.1 GCA_947631095.1 uncultured Wohlfahrtiimonas sp. | reverse complement strand
ATTTATCTTTTTCAATGGGGACAGATCCATATCCTGATACATCTGCGACCATCATTATTCAATTACCATTGATGGAAAAAATATCTAATACAACGATGATTTGGAAAGGTCCTGGCATTAAAGATGAAAGAGCATGTTCATTACCTATTCCACAACAATTTTGGCAGAAGCGACAAGCTTTAGTGTCATTCCCGAGAGGCATTGATTTTATCTTTGTTCAGGGGGATCAAATTATGGGATTGCCGAGAAGTACAAGAGTTGTGAGTCAGGAGATTTAATTATGTATGTAGCAGTCAAAGGTGGTGAAAAGGCGATTGAAAATGCTCATGCATATTTGAGCGAATATCGTCGCGGTGATACCAAAATTAATGAATTAACCATTGATCAAGTTAAAGAACAATTGCCTTTGGCAGTTTCTCGAGTGATGACGGAGGGATCTTTATATGATCCTGAGTTGGCAGCATTGGCAATCAAACAAAGTGCAGGTGACATTGTTGAAGCAATTTTTCTATTAAGGGCTTATCGCACAACTTTGCCAAGATTTTCTGACAGCTTGCCATTAGAAACAAAAAATATGTTTTTAAAGAGAAGAATTTCAGCAGTATATAAAGATATTCCAGGTGGACAATTACTTGGGCCAACATTTGACTATACACATAGATTGTTGGATTTTGCATTAGCAGCGGAACAAGAGTTAGTTTCAGAAGATGGGGTATCTGCAGAAGTAACACAGTTATCTTTTGAAGAACAAAATTATCCTCATGTTTTAGATTTGCTCGTGAATGAAGGATTAATGGTTAAGAAAAAACCTGATCAATTGGCACCAGTTAAAGATATTACTCGTGATCCAGTACAGTTTCCAGCAGAGCGAGCAGAGCGTTTGCAATTATTAGCACGTGGAGATGAAGGATTTTTATTATCACTTGCGTATTCAACACAACGAGGATTTGGTAGAACACATCCATTTGTGGGTGAAATGCGTTTTGGAGATATTGAAATTTGGTTGAACCCAGAAGAATTAGGGTTTGAAATCCCGATTGGCTTTATTGATATTACCGAATGTGAAATGGTCAATCAGTTCGTAGAAAATAAAAATGAAGTTCAGTTTACACGAGGTTATGGCTTAGCATTTGGCTATTGTGAGCGTAAAACAATGGCGATGGCATTAGTGGATAGAGCATTGTGTGCAGATGAATGGGGTGAAGAAAGAATATCACCCGCACAAGATGAAGAGTTTGTCTTGGCACATTGTGACAATGTTGAAGCATCGGGCTTTGTATCACATTTAAAATTGCCACATTATGTTGATTTCCAATCGGAACTTGAATTGCTGCGCAAAATCAGATCAGAAAGAGCAGCTGTAAAAGCCAAACATAATGAAAATGCTAAAGGATAAGAAAATGCAGACAAATATTCATAATGCAAATATTGGTGAGGATTTATACAACTTCGCTTATTTAGATGAACAAACTAAACGTATGCTTCGTAGAGCTTTATTGAAAGCAGTGGCAATTCCAGGTTATCAGGTGCCTTTTGGTGGCAGAGAGATGCCATTGCCTTATGGTTGGGGAACAGGCGGGATTCAAGTAACAGCAAGCATCATTGGTCAAAATGATGTATTAAAAGTGATTGACCAAGGCGCAGATGATACAACCAATGCAATTTCTATTCGTAAGTTTTTTGAAAAAACAGCTAAGGTAAAAACTACCACTGAGACAAAAGAAGCTGATGTGATTCAAACGCGCCATAGAATTCCAGAAGAAAAATTAGTTGCAGGACAAATACTAGTGTTTCAAGTACCAATTCCTGAACCACTTAGGTTCATAGAACCTTCTGAAGTTGAAACGAGAACCATGCATGCACTTCAGGATTACGGCGTGATCAATGTAA
Source organism: uncultured Wohlfahrtiimonas sp. (assembly GCA_947631095.1). Taxonomy (GTDB): domain Bacteria; phylum Pseudomonadota; class Gammaproteobacteria; order Cardiobacteriales; family Wohlfahrtiimonadaceae; genus Wohlfahrtiimonas. The sequence goes on along the minus strand of CANRJX010000123.1, from coordinate 4,494 downwards.
AACTGTATGAAGATATTTCTCGTTTTGGCAATATTTCAACGGCTTATGCATATCCTGTAAAAGTGGATAATCATTACATTATGGATCCCTCACCAATTCCGAAATTTGATAACCCTAAAATGAATCAAAGTGAAGCGTTAATGTTGTTTGGCGCAGGACGTGAGAAGCGATTATATGCTTTACCACCATATACGGATGTTGTGAGTTTAGATTTTGAGGACTATCCATTTGAAATTCAAAAATGGGACAACGTTTGTGAAATATGCTCAAGTGCTAATTCATTCTTAGATGAAATTGTTGTGGATGATCGAGGCAATCATATTTTTGTTTGTTCAGATACAGATTACTGTCAGTCCCAATTGGCTAAAAAGGATGTGACATGCAATTAAATAATTCGAAAGCAATGATGATGAATAATATGATGATTGAACAACCATTATTAGAAGTGAAAAACCTCACTAAATTGTATGGTGAAAATAAAGGCTGCCAAGATGTATCTTTTGAAATTTATCCTGGTGAAGTGATTGGTATTGTTGGTGAGTCTGGTTCTGGAAAATCAACACTATTATCAGCGCTGTCTGGCCGTTTATTTCCTGATCGAGGTTCTGTGAATTACATCCATTTAGATGGAACAATGCAAAGTTTGTATGAACAATCTGAAGCTGAGCGCAGAAAGCTGCTACGGACTGAATGGGGATTTGTAGAGCAAAATGCTAGAGATGGTTTAAGAATGGGTGTTTCAGCAGGTGCCAATATTAGCGAAAGATTAATGGCGCAAGGTGTACGGAATTATAGTTTTTTACATGAGAAAGCTTGCCAATGGATGGAGGAGGTAGAGATATCAGCCAATCGAGTGAATGATTATCCAAAAACGTTTTCAGGTGGCATGCAACAACGTCTACAAATAGCACGTAATTTGGTTTCAAATCCAAGATTAGTATTTATGGATGAGCCAACCAGTAGTTTGGATGTATCTGTTCAAGCTAAATTGTTGGATTTAATACGATCTTTAGTTCAGCAATATAATTTATCCATTATTTTAGTGACACATGATTTAGCAGTTGCAAGATTATTAGCCGATCGCTTGGTTGTGATGCAAAATTCTCGTGTCATTGAAACAGGCTTAACAGATCAAATCTTAGATGATCCACAACATCCATACACACAATTATTGGTGTCATCTATTTTACAAGTATAAGGATCAAATCATGTCCGAAGTTATGGTTTTAGTAAAAGATATTTCTAAAAAATTTGTAATGCATCAGCAAAATGGTGCAGAAATAAATATATTTAATGGTTTAAGTTTTGAAGCTCAGTCGGGCGCTTGTTTAATCTTGTCAGGACAATCAGGCTCTGGAAAATCAACATTGTTGAGAATGATGTATGGCAATTATTTATCTAATAGCGGTGAGCTCAAAGTTAAAACAGGCACTGGTTGGGTAGATATGGTCACAGCTACACCACGACAAATCGTGGCTTTACGAAAAAATAGTATTGGTTATGTAAGTCAGTTTTTAAAGACGATTCCACGCGTGACAACTTTAAATGTAGTGATGGAGCCAGCACTAGAGCGAGGCATTGCTAAAGAAGAAGCACAAGCTAAAGCTGAAAATTTATTAAATCGCTTAAACATTCCAGAATGCTTATGGCATTTGGCACCCAGTACTTTTTCTGGTGGTGAACAGCAACGTGTGAATATTGCCCGAGGATTCATGGTGAATTGGCCAATTTTATTATTGGATGAACCAACAGCATCACTGGATGAAAAGAATAGAGATGTGGTTTTAGAGTTGATTGAAGAAGCAAAAGATAAAGGTAGTGCAGTGATTGGTATTTTCCATGATGCTTATGTGCGTCAAAAAGTCGGAGATCAACAATTTAATGTTTTACAAAATGAGGTAACCAATCATGTCAATTGAACAAGTATTTACTAATGCTCAAATTGTTTTGGCTGAAGAAGTGATTCATGGAACACTAGTCACAAAATATGGCAAAATTGTCGATATTACTATGGGTAATGTATCCGCACCTTCAGCCATTGATGCTGAAAATGGCTATCTAATTCCAGGTTTAGTGGAGTTACATACTGATAATTTAGAAAAGCATATGATGCCTAGACCATCAGTAAAATGGCCATCTTTACCTGCAATGTTAAGCCATGATAATCACATTGCGAGTTCTGGGATTACAACAGTATTTGATGCGATTTCATTAGGTGATATTAGTCCTAAAAGCAGCCGATTAGAAAATTTTAAACCTATGTTGGAAACATTAGAATATTCTCAAAATCAAAACTTAACACGTGTTGAACATAGATTGCATTTGCGTTGTGAAGTTGCCCATCCAGATACACACAATGTTTTTTCAGAAACAGTGGGTAATAAATATGTGGGTTTAGTCTCTTTAATGGATCATTCACCAGGCCAAAGACAATTTAGAGAGCTAGATCTTTATCGCACTTATTACCAAGGTAAATATGGGCTGACTGCTGAAGAAATGGTGGCATTTGAAGAGAGCCAAATTAAAAACTCACAATTATTTAGCAATAAACATCGATTAGAGATCGCAAATTATTGTAGAGAGAACAATATTGTTATGGCAAGCCATGACGATGCTTTAGAAGAACATGCTTTAGAATCTTATGAATTGGGTATGAAAATAGCAGAGTTTCCTACCACAGAAGAAGCTGCTAGATTCTCTACTGCAAAGAAAATGAAAGTATTAATGGGTGCACCGAATATTGTCCGTGGTGGATCACATTCTGGTAATATTTCCGCCGCTACTTTAGCAAAACAGGATTTATTACATATTCTTTCCAGTGATTATTATCCAGCAAGTTTATTGCATGCGGCTTTTTTACTGACTCAGGATGAAATTGGTTTTGATTTACCAAAAGCCATTCGCTGTGTGACTAAAAACCCAGCGGAAGCAGTTGGTTTAAATGATCGTGGTGAGCTGAATTTTGGTAAAAAAGCAGACTTGTTACATATTACAGTTCATGATGATCAACCATTGATTCAATCTGTTTGGAAAAATGGGCAAAGAGTGATTTAAGGAGCAAAAATGCCAAACTATGCTTTTTATATTATGGGGCCATCTGGGGCAGGAAAAGATTCTGTCATTGATGGTGTGAGTTCATACTTTAAAGATATTACTAGTCGTCCTGCTCGTTATATCACTCGCGTTATAAAAATAGATGATGCAGAGCAACATAATACAATTTCGCACGATGTATTTAACGAATTCTTAAATAAAGATTGTTTTTCACTTCATTGGGAAGCTAATGGATTTCACTATGCTTATGATAAACAATGGTTAAATGATTTAAGAGCAAATAAACTGGTGCTACTAAATGGTTCTCGAGAATATTGGCCTTTTGCAAAAGAAAAGTACTCTAACTATTTAGTGCCAATTAGTTTGTATTTAGATATAGAAGTTCAAAGAGAGCGTTTAAAAAGTCGAGGTCGAGAGCCTCAAAATGAGATAGAGAAACGAATTTTCCGTAATGAAGAATTATCAGATATTTTACATCAAGATCCAATGTATAAATTAGATGCCAATCAACCTTTGATAGATGTTGTGAATGAATTTATAGAATTAATTGAAAAAATAAGAGAGAAAAATATATGTTAAAGCTGACATTTCTAGGAACAGGTGATACAGCTGAAGTGCCAGTTTTTGGTTGTGATTGTTCAGTATGTTTAGATGCAAATAACTTAAAAGAATTTAGAAGAAGCTCTTGTTCAGCATTGCTTAAAAGTGGAGCGCAAACTTTATTACTAGATTGTGGCATTTCTGACATGCTTGGGCGATTTAGAAGAGATGAGATTACTGCTATTATTCAAACACATTATCATGCGGATCATGCGCAAGGTCTACTTCATATTCGATGGGGCTATGGAAAAAGTATTCCTGTCTATGGGCCAGAAGACGAAGAAGGGTTTGCTGATTTATACAAGCATCCAGGGATTTTAAGCTTCCAAAAACCATGGAAACATCGTGATACGATGGAGTTTGATGGATTTACTGTAACTGCTGTAAATCTCAATCATTCAAAGCCAACCTTAGGATATATTATTGAAACGAGCAGAAGTACAGTTGCTTATTTAACAGATACTATAGATTTACCCCCAGAATCATACGAGTTATTAAAAAACTATCATTTTGACTATTTAATCGTAGATTGTACTTTTCCTCCTCAGGAAGGAATACCACATAATCACAATGACTTAAATATTGTGAGAAAGATCGAAAGCCATTTATCGTGTGATCGTGTGATTTTGACACATATTAGCCATGATATGGATATGTGGCTTAGAGATGAAAAAAATTCAGCATCTTTACCTTCTCATTATTCAGATGCAAAAGATAATATGAGCATCATGATTTAGCAAAGATCGATTAATAGATAAACAATTTTTGCAGTAAAAATTTTCATAGTCATCATTTTTGAAAAAATCGGAGTAAACTGTTCGGCAGTCGATCAGTGTGAAT
>CANRJX010000122.1 GCA_947631095.1 uncultured Wohlfahrtiimonas sp. | reverse complement strand
CCCACTTATTAGATTGCTTCATATCACTCTATAGGATCTTTATGCTACCAAAATCGCTTCACAGCCTATTTGCTACGTTATGCTTAATGATACTCCTCATCATTTCGCCATTTGCGCAGAGCCAAACGCTTTTCAATCAATCTCAAGGCATTACCGCGTCCTCCTCAATTGGCTTAGACCCTTCCACTTTACTTCGCCCTACCGAAGCATTCATTCCGGCAATTCACGTCGATAATGCCGAAACAGGCGAATTTATATTAATGTGGGATATCAATCCGGATTACTATCTCTATAAAGATAAGATCTCTATTAAGCTCAAAAACAGTAACGGCGAATTAGAAGAGGTCATTCTTCCAAAAGGGATTGATCATGAAGATGAGTTTTTTGGTCAGCAGGAAATTTACGATAGCTCCTTGATTATTCCTTTCCAAATTAAAAATGCTGATCAAATGCATACGGCATATTTTGAACTAGAAGCTCAAGGTTGTGCTAAAAGCGGCTACTGCTTTGCTCCGCAAACGTATGAGCTCTCTGTGGAGTTCAATCCCAGTGCTGATCCTAAAAATGATCAATTTCATGTAAATGCCGTTGATCTAGAAAATATTCCTGAAATCATTGCCGAGCATGATCGCTTATCACAATATCTTTCAGATAATGAATATCTTGCGATTCCACTCTTTTTCGTTTTAGGATTACTTCTCACATTTACACCGTGCGTATTACCAATGCTGCCTATTCTTTCCGGCATTTTAACGAGAAGCGGGAATTTATCGCCGAGAAAAGGTTTCACAATCTCGCTGGTATACGTTATTCCAATGGCGCTCGTCTATACAATGGCGGGGCTTCTTGCGGCATATTTTGGGAAAGGATTAGCAGGATTTTTACAAAACGCATATGTACTCATTGGCTTTGGAAGTCTCTTTATTTTGCTCTCTTTGAGCATGTTTGGACTTTACCAAATTCAAATGCCGACATTTATTCAAACCAAATTGAGCTCAATTAGTAATAAGCAATCCAATAAGAGTAGTTATGCCGGAACGGCAGTAATGGGCATGCTTTCTGCGCTCATCGTTGGCCCTTGCGTAACCGCGCCATTGATCGGCATTATTACGCTTGTTGCGCAATCTCAAAACTACTTTTTAGGTGGCGCCGCGCTCTTCAGCATGAGTATGGGAATGGGCGTTCCGCTCCTAATTCTCGGCGCCTCTTCTGGACATCTTCTTCCCAAAGTGGGCCCGTGGATGGATAAAATCAAAGTCCTTTTCGGCTTTATGCTTCTTGGACTTGCAGCGTATTTTATCGGCATGACACTCTCTAATTACTGGGAAAAAATGCTCTATGCCACAATCTCCTTTGCGGCATTTATCTGGCTCATTGTGTCGATTGTTGAAAGCCAAGGTAAAGTTCGTTATTTCTTTGGAGTTTTAGCATTAGGCACAATGATTTTCGGCATGCAATCCATTAATGATTCCACAAGAGTCATTGAAACAGCTCAGTTTACGCCCATCAAGGGAATCTCCGGCTTAAATGAAGCCTTATCTAATACCAATGGACGCGTCACTATGCTCGAATTCAATGCTGATTGGTGCGTTGCTTGTAAAGAGATGGAAAAATATGTGTTTAGCGATCCTGAAGTCAAAGCAAGAATGGCAGAGCTTAATCTTCTTGTGAGTGATGTAACGAAAAATGATGCGCAAGATCAGAGATTACAAGAACACTTTAATATCTTTGGTCCGCCGGCAATGCTCTTCTTTGATCAAAATGGAAAAGAGCTACCAAACCTTCGAGTAATGGGAAGTGTGCCAAAAGAGGAATTTTTGCGTCATATCAATTACATTATTGAGTATTATCAATAAATAAAAGGTCAATCCTAAAAAGCAGAAATAGACCTTATCCTTATAAATTCCATTAAAAAAGCTCAAGGAGATCAAAATCTTCTTGAGCTTTTATATGCGTGGAAATTATTGAGTTTTCTACTCAATAATGTCTACATAGAGGCTACACCAAGTGATGCAAACATCCCTGCTATTAAGACAAATAATAAAATGACACCAATAAAGCTAATGACAGTTCCGGCAATTGCAAAACCTCTCGGCGCTTTAAATAATCCGACAATAGATAAAACTGCCCCAACAATCCAACAAATGAATCCTAAAAATGGAATCCAGCTAGTAAAGATCGCAACAATTGAAAGAATAAAGCCAATTAAACCCACCGTATTTCCAGCAGGAGCTGCTTGAATATAGTTATTTACAATCGTCCCTTGTCCCTGATCCTGCGGACTATTAGAACCGTTGTTATTTTGATTTTGATAATTCGACATATCTATTTTCTATTAACCTCTTATAAAATAATCATACTGCTTCATTAATTTTTTGAATTTAATAGATAATATATTTTTTAAATGAAAGATCAAGAGCACTGTTTCATAAATCCTAAAAAATGCTCTCAACAATGCAATTTCGCGCCAAGTTTTTTAAAGATACAACCTTACTTTAATTCACCTTCTGGATGATCCTTTCTAAAAAGATCCCACTCATTCATAAAGGTTCCATCCGAAAAATGGCAATAACCTACATTATTACTTAAACGAGATTCCCCACCAATTTTTTCACAATATTGGCTTGCCGGATTTGCCATATTTAATGGCGCTGTTTTTGTTGAAGTAGTACCACAAGCTGCCAATATCGCTCCAAGCATCATGATTAATATAATACGCAAGATCCATCTCCTTATTTATAACGCACTCAAGATTGATTCAGTATATTAGAATTATGTTTCAATAGATGATAAATTTTTTCTATATATAAGCTTTCTTTACATAAATTTTACAATTATTCTTAATAGGATTTATCCATCAGATATCCGAGGTTCTTTGATAAGATCGAACATATTACGTTCTAAATGCGATATGCGGCATCACTTATTCCAAATAGTTTTATAACTTAAGTTTATTCATCAAAGATGATAGCGTTGCAATCTCTTCATCTGTCAAAAATGCAAAAATTTCTTTAGAAGCAAGCTCAATAGTATTTGTCACTTCTCTTGTTAGCTTTTCACCATTTTTTGTGAGAGCAATCAAACTTTGTCTTGCATCTCGCGGATTTATATCCCTTTTAACTATTCCATTTTTTTCTAAAGGCAACAATAAACGAGTAATACCCGACGGACTTAGCCCGACTTTATTGCCTAATGCGATACGACTCAGTTTATTTTCAGAAGCTTCACTCAGATAATGCAGTGCTATAAATTCAGTAAAGCTCATGCCATGCACGCTTAAAGCCAAATCTAGCTGTTTATTTATTTGAGTTTCAATATAATTTTGTTGCAACAAAAATTTGACTGCATTCATATTCCACCTACTAATAAGCATATAAATTAATTGAATAGTCAACGATCATACAAACACTAAGCAATCAATAAAACCTATATTACAATCATTTACATATACTTCTGTCGCTCTTTAAAACATCCTTTTCTCTTTTCTCTTTACTCAAAGGCAATGAATACATATTACTTATAAGATGATTTTTGGCTTATTGACTATATTTCATCGTCAAAATAGGATATAGATTTCCTTCCCCATCAGTTTCTGAACGCCCAACAATACTAAAGCCCATAGATTGATAGAAACCGATGGCTTGCGGATTCTGCTCATTAACATCTACTTCATCAATTTGTAGTTCATTTAAAGCATATTCTAACAACTGCCTACCAATGCCTTGCCCTCGTTTACTCGCATCTATAAACAACATTTCAATACGATTTTCATACGTTCCAATAAATCCCAATGGAACTTGCAGATCATTCACAGCCACCAATAGATTTACATTCGGCATATATTGATTTTTAATCAGTGGTTTTAAGCGTTCAATATCCGATTCTGGTAAAAAATCATGTGTTGCACGAATAGAGGATTCCCAAATTGTAATAAGACCATCATATTGCGATGAATTAGCTACTTGAATTTTAACCATATTTTAACCTCGTACGATTATTAAGATTATTAAGATTATTAAGATTATTAAGATTATTAAGATTATTAAGATTATTTGCGGTATAGCTTTCACTATTCATTTTTAAATACCAATATTAAGCCTAATAAGATTGCACCCATTCCTACCAATCCCGCAAAAGGTAATTTATTACCTAGCACTACATAATCAAGTATAGCTGTCACAATCGGCACTAAATAAAAAAGACTGGTAACATTTACGATATTTCCTTTATTTAATAATTTATAGAGCAATAGCTGAGCAACGACTGATATTAGTAATCCTAAAAATAAGGCTGAAATAATCAGTTGTGTATTTATACGGACTTCAAAATTTTCAAAAGGTAAAAGCATAACGCAAACTAACAAGCTAATTGCATATTGAAGCGGCAAAACATCAATCGGAGCTTGCTTGTCATTTTTTTGCATAATTGCTCCGAATGTCATGCACAACAAAGCGGTCAATGCAAAAATAATACCAATAGGCGCAATATAAGAGATTGATAAACTTTTCCATACTAATAGAACTAATCCACCCAAAGCCAGAAGCAAGCCAAAAACTCTCATTTTCTGCATTTTTCGCTCAATAATACAGAGCGTTAAGATCGGCTGTATTCCCATAATAGTGGCGATTAAACCCGGAGTAACACCATGAGACATAGCTTTGAAATAACAGATTGAATAACCTGCTATCATTAAAAATCCGGTCAAAATAACCTGCCTACTTGTTCCTTGCTGCGGTAATAATTTTCTTCTAAATATGGCTATTAAAAGTAAAACCATGAGCGCTATGCCAAATCGAAGTATCAGCAAAGCCATTGGAGCTGCATTATCTAATCCCCATTTTGTAAAAATAGCTGCAGATCCCCACAGCAGGATAAAACTAGAAGTAGCACCTTGAGAAGCAAGTGAATTTTTATTTAACAGCATTATAAGTATCCCAATTAATAGGCAATGTTCTATGACTAGAGTTACCAAAAGGTCATTGAACCATGAGTTCAAAATAAAGTAGCAGAAGATAGAATATTTTCATATGTGCCTATCAAATAAAATCTACCACTTGGACGATCTAATCCTTCTTATGAATCAATTATTCCTAGCCTAAATTGTCAATTTATCTACTTTAGATATAAAAAAGACCCTTATTAATTTCAGAGTCTTTTTTATTAAATGCAATATACCTATAGATCATTAGAGATTGTAAGTTATTTTAATATTTGCACCTACTCCTTGACGCTTACCTACGTAGCCATTGATATTTAAGTCTACGTCTAAACGCTTATTAGATTCAGGATTAACGCTAATACCAAGCATTGCGATACCCGTGCCACCTTTTACACTTGGCGCATTCACTGAATATATCTCAAGCGCTGTCGCTTTAGCTTTAGCACTAAACTCATACTCATAACCTACACCCGCCTTAAGCTTGATAGAATCACTTGCTTGATGATTCAAAGTCGTACGAAGTTGTACTCTATTCGAATCTAAACTCTTGAACTTAAGACTATCACCAGCTATTGTAAGATTTTTACTGCCTAAATGCGTCCAAAGATATTTCGCAGAAAAATCAATAGAATTAGCACTATTAATATTATAGATATAACCTAAGCCTGCATGCGCACTCACGTAAGTTCTGTTAAATGAATAACGCGCTTCTTCTCCTGTATCATTTTTGATATCTGATGTATGAAATTTATTGTGACTTGAACCAATACGAAATGATCCATCAACGTACACACCATTGGTAAGATCGTATCTTCCTAATATGCCTACACCCACATAACGATTTTTACCATCACCATCTACCTTTCCAAAATCAGCAAAGGTATTACGTGTATCATAATTTCCCCATCCAGCCTCTATAAACACTGCAGTTGCAAAATCATTATGCCTTAATGATCCCCCTGCCATGAAATGAAAATCGTTTGATTTAATATTTGAACCTGAAGAATAGCGGTTATGAGCACCCTCCATTTTAACAAATGTATTTAGCCCACCTTCATTCTGTGTTTTAATGGCATCAAAGGTACTGTAAGCCACTATATCAGTACCACGTGTAACCAACATTAAATCAGCAAGATTACCTTCTGATAAAGCCTTAAGTTGAGGATTTACTCGACCATCACCAAGAATTACGGCTACAGCCTCACCCTTCTCGACATCAACTGTCGTCTTTACATCATATACAATAGAGACTCCCTGCTGAGCAATATTATTAAATGTGCCACCCTCACCAATACCAGTCATATTGTCCGATTTAATTAACAAAAATCTATCCTCAGACTTTAATTGCTCTCCTGACTTGATAGCAACAACATTAATTTTAGAAGCTAGACAGGCTACACTTATTAGTACAACTTTTATAAGGTCATAGATATGTTAAATTAACTAAAAGGAGAAATTCTAT
>CANRJX010000121.1 GCA_947631095.1 uncultured Wohlfahrtiimonas sp. | reverse complement strand
TTTATCAATTATGGACAAAAGGCGATAAAGCGACATTTACAAATTTATTAAAAGCGCCTAAAAAATCCATTCAATGTGATTCTGTCGTAATGAAATAATATAAAAAAGCCTCGCAAAGCGAGGCTTTTTTATTACTCATTGATCTCTGGATGCTGTTGAATCAACCTTTCTCTGCGTTTTTGCAAACGCTCAATTTCTTCATCAATACTATCAATTCTTGCTTCGATACGATCATAATGCGCTTGCAAAATTTCCTTTGCCTCTACTCTATCTGATGCCACAGGAGTATCTCCAGACAATGGTCGATTGGCCGTTTCTTTCAAATGATAAACCGTTACAAATCCAATAGATGCAATCACCATGAGATAATATGCAGGCATGTATAAATTATTAGTCGTTTCAACCAGCCAAGCAGTAACCGTTGGTGTAAATCCAGCAACTAATGCTGAAATATTAAATGCGATCGCCATAGCACTATAACGGATATTGGTTGGAAATAAAGAAGGTAGAATTGAAGCCACAACACCTGTAAAAAAGCTTAGCAATAATGCCAAACACATCAAGCCCAAGAAAATATATACAACATTATCAGTGTTAATTAAGTAAAAAGATGGGATCGATAATAGGAATAATCCAACTGTTCCTAATTTTAAAAATATTTTTCGACCAAAGCGATCACTCAATAAACCAATCATAGGTTGAACTAACAATATGCCCAACATAATTGCAATAATGATCAAAACACCATGATCAACGCTATAAGATAAATTATGTGATAAATAACTCGGCATATAGGTTAATAACATGTAATACGTGACATTAGTTGTAACCGCAAGCCCGATACATACTAATATTCCTTTACGATATGTACGAATTACTTCTAATAATGATTGCTTGGGCACTTCATTTTCTTGTGCTTCTTCTGATTGCTTTTGAAAAGCAGGGGTTTCATCCAAAGCATGCCTTAAATACATGCCAATAATACCCAATGGACCCGCAATGAAGAACGGAATTCTCCATCCCCACTCTTCAAATCTCTCTTGCCCCAATAACATAGTGATTAATACTACAACTCCAGCCCCTAATAAAAAGCCAGCAATAGAGCCAAAATCTAACCAACTGCCTAAAAATCCTCTTTTTCGATCGGGTGCATATTCCGCCACAAAGATTGCAGCACCTGAATATTCGCCGCCCACTGAAAATCCTTGAGCCAACTTTGCAATTAACAATAATATTGGCGCCCAAATACCAATGGTTGCATAAGATGGGATTAAACCAATTGAGAAAGTACTGACAGACATAATAATGATTGTGATGGCTAGGACTTTTTGTCGGCCAAGTTTATCGCCCAAAATACCAAAAATTACACCACCCAAAGGGCGGACTAAAAATGGCACTGAAAATGTTGCAAAGGATGCGATTAATTGAACGCTTGGAGAAGCGTCTGGAAAAAAAACTTTACCTAGTACATAGGCCAAAAAGCCATAAACACCAAAATCAAACCATTCTATTGCATTACCGAGCGCTGCTGCGGTAATGGCTTTTTTAAATTTCTCATCTTCGATGATTGTAATATCACTTAACTCTAAGGGTTGTGATTCCGTTTGTGTTGCCTCTGACATTGGTTCTCCTTTCAAAAAGATCGGGTCGCCAATCGAAATGCTTCATGATCGTATCGTGCTATATAGTTAACTATTTCTAACCTTATATACAACTCAATACTTAATTTCGATATGATCAATACTTGATTAATCTCTCTAACATTAAGATTGACAAACGTTATACAGGGCTATTAGGGTAACAAACTGAAATCAATAATCAATCAATAAAATTTATCACCATATTTAAATAACAGTGAAACTATATAATTTACTTCTGACAAATAGGACAAAAATAAGTGGAGCGTTGCCCCAATACGATCTTTTTAATTTCAGTACCACAAGCTACACATTCAGCTTTATCTCGCCCATAAACAGACAGCGATTGTACGAAATAACCATGCGTGCCATCAGGTTGTACAAAGTCTCTAAGTGTTGTACCACCTTGTATAATGGCACGGCTCAACACTGTTTTAATTGATTCTAATAATTTTTTTTGTTGCTGTGGCTTTAAATTACAAGTAGGAGTCTCAGGATGTATTCCACTCATAAATAGCGCTTCATTGGCATAAATATTACCAACTCCAACGACATATTTTTGATCCATAATAAATGTTTTAATGGGTTGTTTTCTATTTTGAATAATCTTTTTAAAATAAGCCTCATTAAACTCATCACTCAGTGGCTCTGGTGCTAATTTAGTCAAATATTCTGGCGTTTCATCCCCACGATAAATCAATACAAAACCAAAACGACGCGGATCATGATAACGAAGCTCTTTCCCATTTGATAACTTAAACACTAAATGATCATGTTTTTTGCGTGGCTCGGAAGCTTCGCTGACTCGTAAACTGCCAGACATTCCCAAATGTACAATCAAATAAAAGCCTTCAGCATGAATTAATAAATATTTAGCTCGACGAGTGACATCTGTAATGGTTAACCCTTCCATCAAAGTAATGGCATCTTCTACAGGATAGCGAAGTGATCGATGATGAATATCGATTTTATCGATAGATTGCCCCATGATATGAGGATAAATACCTTGTTTAGTGGTTTCAACTTCTGGCAATTCTGGCATAACGATCCCGATTATGATGAAAACATGTTAAAATCTGCGACATTGTACTCATTATGGATCAGTTATGCATCACCCAATTCTCCCTCTATCACGTATTCTGACATTGGTTGGTTACGGCTTATTAATGATCACTTTACTTTTAGGTATTATTCTAAAAAAATTCTACGTTAATTTACCTGAAGGATTGCTGATTATCACTTTAGTGGTTCCATTGCTTTTCCCTCTTCGTGGATTATTACAAGCAAAACGTTATACACATGCATGGGGTAGTTTTTTATCTTGTTGGTACTTAGTGATCGGCGTTGATATTTGGCCAGATAATCCTGCTTTATCAGCAGTTATTTTATTATGTACAACAGTATGGTTTATAGGAATGGTATTATTTGCAAGATTCTCTCCTTTAGATTGGAAAGAAATTCCAAAAGATCGTATGAAACCAAAGCAATAAAAAATCTCATAACAAACAAAAGGTTGGCATAGCCAACCTTTTTAGTAATCACTCATACAGACCTATTTAAAATTACACTAATTTTAAATACTCTTCTGCGATCAATGCAGAATTCGCACTAGCTTTCGCTAAATATGTTTCAAAATCCATATCATTGCCTTCATTGTGGGTCACATCACTTAGTGAACGTAATACGATCCATGATGTATTATTTCTTTCACATGCACAGGCAATAGCTGCAGCTTCCATATCCACTGCAATTGCATTAGAAAACTTCTCTTGAATGCGCTTAAATGCATCAGAATCTTTTGTTACAAACTGATCGCCCGATACAATTAACCCTAAATGATATGGATGATTTAATGATTTTAATACGGTTTGAATACCTGATAAATCAGAGTGACCATTTTCAAAAATAAAACGTGCATCTGTAATAGTATTGGGGCCGATGTCAAAATCATGATATTGCAGACGATTAGCAATCACAACATCACCAACTGTTTGCCCTACTTTTGTACCACCAGCACTACCAATGTTAATCACTTCATTTGGCTTAAATTCTTTCAGTAAAATCGCAGCTGTATAAGCTGCATTTGCTTTACCAATACCAGATTTGGCAACCACAACATTTTGACCACCTAAAACACCTTGATGAATTTCTACTCCATCCACTACTGATTGTGTCACATTTGTCATTCGTGCAACCAATGCACTAACTTCTTCATCCATTGCACCAATGATTACTTTAACTTGATTCATCATCTATCCTTTATTCAAAGTTTAATAAATAACCTATGAAAAAAAAGCTTTAGTTTTCACTAAAGCTTTTCTTAAATTATTCTGCTTTATTTCGCATATGTGGGAACAATAATACATCTCGAATGGATGCCGCATCAGCGAATATCATCACTAAGCGATCGATACCAATGCCCTCACCCGCTGTTGGTGGTAAACCGTACTCCAACGCTGTAATAAAATCTTTATCCAAATGCATTGCTTCATCATCACCTGAATCTTTATCAGCAACCTGAGCCATAAAACGTTGATATTGATCTTCAGCATCATTCAATTCTGAATAACCATTACCCACTTCACGACCACCAATAAAATATTCAAAACGATCGGTAATCAATGGATTAACATCATTTTTACGAGCCAATGGTGAAACTTCAGCAGGATAAGCAGTGATGAATGTTGGTTGAATCAAATTAGTTTCAACTTTTTCATCAAATACTTCCATCAAAATTTTACCCCAACCATCTGAATCTTTGAATTTGATACCAATAGAAGTTGCCAATGCAGCAATACCTTCACGTGTATCTAAATCAAATGCTTTTGCTTCAGGATAATAATGCAAGATAGATTCTTGAACCGTCATACGCACAGCTGGCTTACTGAAATCTAATGTTGTACCTTGATATGCAACTGCCGTTGAACCTGTTACTTCTATCGCTAATGTTGTCATTAGCTCATCAGTAAAGTCCATCATATCTTTGTAGTCAGCATATGCCCAGTACCATTCAACCATTGTAAACTCAGGATTATGGCGAGTTGATACACCTTCATTTCTGAAGTTACGATTAACTTCATAAACCTTTTCCATGCCGCCCACAACCAAACGTTTCAAATAGAGTTCAGGCGCAATGCGTAAATAAAACTCCATATCCAAAGCATTATGATGCGTCGTAAATGGCTTTGCATTTGCACCACCAGGAATTGGATGCATCATTGGAGTTTCAACTTCTTCAAAACCTTTATCGTCAAAGAAATTACGAATTGTGCGCATGATTTTCGTGCGTTTACGGAAAACTTCACGCGCTTCTAAATTCATAATTAAGTCAACATAACGCTGACGATAACGTGCTTCAATATCCGTTAAACCATGGAATTTATCTGGCAATGGACGCAATGATTTAGTCAATAAATCAATCTCAGAAACACGAACTGTCAACTCACCTTTATCAGAACGAGAAACCGTACCTGAAACACCGATAATGTCTCCGATATCCCAATGAGTAAACTCATCAAACTTCTCTTTCCCGATTAAGCTTATATTCAAGAATAATTGAATATCACCTGTCTGATCACGAAGTACAACAAAGCCACCCTTACCAAACAAGCGCTTTGACATAATGCGTCCAGCCATCTTCACATGAATATCTTCAGCAGCTAATGCATCTTTATCCATGTTTTCTGTGCGCTTATGCAAATCTTTTGCATGAGTATCTTTACGGAATTGATTAGGAAAAGCCACTTCTTTAGCATTTCTAATGTTTGCTAATTTTTCGCGACGCTCTGTAATCAAATGATTTTCATTGACTTCTTCGGTTTTAATATCTTGACTCATAATTCTTTGACATAAAAGTTAATAAAATAAGCTTAGCTTGAGTAGTTTGGTGCTTCTTTAGTGATTGTTACATCATGCACGTGCGACTCACGCATACCCGCGTTTGTGATTTGTACAAATTTTGGTTTCACATTCATGTCAGCAATAGTAGCACAACCAACATAACCCATACCTGCGCGGATGCCACCCATTAATTGGTGAACAATTGGCACCATTGAGCCTTTATATGCTACACGACCTTCAATACCTTCAGGAACTAATTTATCTGATGTTGTTCCTTCTTGGAAATAACGATCTGAAGAACCTGCACCCATCGCACCTAATGAACCCATACCACGATATGATTTATAAGCACGACCTTGGTAAAATTCGATTTCGCCCGGTGCTTCATCAGTACCAGCCAATAATCCGCCAGCCATGATACAAGATGCACCTGCAGCCAACGCTTTAACCATATCGCCTGAATAACGAATACCACCATCAGCGATTACAGGAATGCCATGGCCTTTTAATGCTTCAGCAACGTTTGCAATTGCACTGATTTGAGGTACACCGATACCTGCAATAATACGAGTTGTACAAATTGAACCAGGACCGATACCTACTTTAACAGCATCAGCGCCAGCATCAGCTAATGCTAAAGCTGCTTCTGCAGTTGCAATATTCCCTGCGACTACTTGTAAATTTGGATATGTTTCTTTTACCCAACGCACACGATCAATTACGCCTTTAGAGTGTCCATGTGCAGTATCTACGATAATAACATCGACACCAGCTGCAACTAAGGCAGCAATGCGCTCTTCTGTACCAGCACCAGCACCAACTGCTGCACCTACACGCAATTGTTCATTTTCATCTACGTTTGCATTTGGGAAAGATTCTGAGCGAGAAATATCTTTAACTGTAACCAAACCTCTTAACTCATTATCATCATTAACAATAACAATGCGCTCTACACGGTG
>CANRJX010000120.1 GCA_947631095.1 uncultured Wohlfahrtiimonas sp. | reverse complement strand
GGTCCAGGCCCAGGTCGTGAATCTGCGGTACGTGCATTAAATGCTTTAGGGTACAAAATCACATCTATCGTTGACGTTACACCAATTCCACACAATGGTTGTCGTCCACCTAAGAAACGTAGAGTATAATTGGAGTATTTAAATGGCACGTTATATTGGTCCTAAGTGTAAATTAGAAAGAAGAGAAGGTACTGATCTTTTCTTGAAATCTGCTGCACGTCCTTTTGAATCAAAAACAAAACTTCATGATAAAGCACCTGGTCAACATGGTGCTCGTCCTAAAAAGTTATCTGTTTATGGTACGCAGCTTCGTGAAAAACAAAAATTACGCCGTATTTATGGTGTGTTAGAAAAGCAATTTAGATCTTACTATAGTGAAGCTGCTCGTCGTAAAGGCTCAACAGGTGAGAACTTATTGCAAATCTTAGAATGTCGTTTAGACAACGTTGTTTATCGTATGGGTTTTGCTGTAACTCGTGCAGAAGCTAGACAATTAGTTTCTCATAGAGCAGTATTGGTAAATGGTAAAATTGTAAATATTCCATCATACCAATTGAAAGCAGGTGATGTAATCTCTGTTACTGAGAAAGCAAA
The DNA here is from genome assembly GCA_947631095.1 of uncultured Wohlfahrtiimonas sp. Classification (GTDB taxonomy): domain Bacteria; phylum Pseudomonadota; class Gammaproteobacteria; order Cardiobacteriales; family Wohlfahrtiimonadaceae; genus Wohlfahrtiimonas. The sequence continues at coordinate 5,887 of CANRJX010000120.1, read as the reverse complement.
ACAACAAACACGTATTAAGTATGCAATACAATTGGCTGAAAGTAACGGTTTTGTTGACTGGTTGGCTGTTGAAACTTCAAAATTTGAAGGTACATACAAACGTGTTCCTGAGCGCAGCGACTTACCAGCAGACATTAATGAATCACTAGTAGTTGAATTGTATTCTAAGTAATATTATTGATTAACGTTAATATCTAGGTGAATATTTATTATGGCTGTACATGAATTATTAACGCCAAAGATTGTTGATATAAAAACAATTAGTCCTACACGTTCAGAGGTTTCACTTGAGCCTCTAGAGCGTGGCTTTGGCCATACACTAGGTAATGCATTACGTCGTATTCTTTTATCTTCAATGCCAGGTTCAGCAATTACTGAATGTGAGATTGAAGGTGTTCAAAAAGAATACACTGCAGTAACTGGTATGTATGAAGACGTAATAGATCTTCTTTTGAATCTTAAAGGAGTTTCTTTATCGCTTCACGATGCTGACGAAGCATATTTAACACTAGAGAAATCTGGTGAAGGTCCTGTAACAGCTAAAGATTTAGTTGTTCCACACAACGTGGAAATTTTCAATCCTGATTTTGTGATTGCTAATTTAACTGCACAAGGATCTTTAAAACTTCGTTTAAAAGTTGAAAATGGTCGTGGTTATCAACCAGTAGGTGCTCGCGAATTGATTTCTGATTCTACGCAGAAGATTGGTAACTTCAAAATTGATGCTTCTTTTAGCCCAGTAAGAACTGTTAGCTATAAAGTTGATACAGCACGTGTTGAGCAAAGAACTGACTTAGATCGCTTGGTTATTAATATTGAGACCAATGGTAGTTTAGATCCAGAGAAAGCAATTCGCGCAGCTGCAACAATTTTGCATGAGCAATTAGCAGTATTTGTTGATTTAAAATCAAAACCAGATGTAGTTGAAGAGAAAGAAGAGCCAGTGTGCGAGATCGATCCGATTTTACTACGTTCAGTAGATGATCTTGAGTTAACAGTTCGTTCAGCGAATTGTTTAAAAGCTGAAAGCTTGTACTATATTGGTGAGTTGATCCAAAAAACTGAAGTTGAATTGTTGAAGACACCTAACTTAGGTAAAAAATCGTTAACAGAAATTAAAGACGTACTTGCTCAGCATGGTTTGTCTTTAGGAACTAAGTTGGATAATTGGCCACCAGCACACTTAGATGTGAGCAAGCCGCCAGCATAATTAAGTAACAAATTTTTAAGGAATTATTCTAATGCGTCATCGTAAATCAGGTCGTGCCTTTAGCCGCACATCAGCGCATAGAAAAGCAATGTTTAAAAACATGGCTGTTTCTATGATTGAGCATGAATTAATTAAAACAACATTACCAAAAGCTAAAGAATTAAGATCAGTAGTTGAACCTTTAATTACTTTAGCAAAAGTAGACTCAGTTGCTAATCGTCGTTTAGCGTTTGCTCGCTTACGTTCTGATTCAGCAGTTGCAAAACTTTTCACTGAAATTGCACCACGTTTGAAAGAGCGTCCAGGTGGCTACTTAAGAATTCTTAAGTGTGGCAACCGTGCAGGTGATAACGCGCCAATGGCTTATGTAGAGTTAGTTGATCGCGTAGTAACACCTTCAGCAGATAAAGCTGAGTAATTGTTTTAAAATTGATAGAATAGGCCGGTTCATCCGGCCTTTTTATTATTTGGTGAAATATGTATTTTACACATTTAAATCTCTCTACACTCCCTTCTCATTATGATGGCCGTGCAATTACAATCGGGTCCTTTGATGGTATTCATATTGGGCATCAGAAAATTTTATCTGAACTTAATGAATATGCTAAAAAAAATAATTTACAACGAACATTAGTCACTTTTAGCCCATTACCTCCAGAGTATTTTAAAAAAGGTATTTCTCATCGATTAATGTCTCTTCGAGATAAATTAGAATTCTTGAAGAAACATGATTTAGTTGATGAGGTTATTTTAATACCTTTCTCAAGTGCTATGGCAACTATTACTGCAGAAAGCTTTCTGAATGATATTTTATTTGAAAATTTAAAAATGAAAGCTCTTTTTGTGGGTACAGATTTTAAATTTGGTCATAAGGCTCAAGGCAATATCGAATACTTGCAAGAGGCTTTGCAGGGTAAATGTGAGTTTAAAGCTGTTGAGGATTTAACGCGTAATGGCATAAGAGTTTCATCAACTAAAATCAGAGAATATTTATCAAAAGGTGATCTTGAGTCTGCTAAATTATTTTTAGGACGAGATTATAGTTTGATAGGCAAAGTTGTACCAGGAAATCAACTGGCTCGCACTTGGGGTATGCCTACAATTAATGTGCATTTGCAACATGATTTTCCTTTGATGGGAATATATAATGCCGTCGCTGAAAATTTGTGCACAGGTAAAATATACTATGGTGCTGCTAGTATTGGCGTTAGGCCAACCATCTGTGGGAAGACTGTTGTATTAGAAGTGCATCTTCATGATACTAATGAAGATTTGTATGGCCAGCGCTTTAAAATTTCTTTTATTAATAAAATGCGAGATGAAATTAAATTTGATAATCTCGATGATTTGCGAAAGCAAATTGAGCATGATATAACGATCTCTTATTCGTTTTTTAAAGACTATTCGGTATAGGAACAGACTGTGGGTAAAGATAAATCTCAAGACAATGGTAATCATACGTATAAAGATTCGTTGAATCTTCCAACAACTAACTTTGATATGCGTGCAAATCTGCCGACCAAAGAACCAAAGTTTGTTGAGTTTTGGGAGTCGATAGATTTATATGCAAAGCAAAGAAAACAATTTGAAGGTAAACCTAAATTTGTTTTACATGATGGTCCTCCATATGCGAACGGTGCTTTGCATTTGGGTCACTTTGTGAATAAAACCTTAAAAGACATTATTACTAAATCACATAGTCAATTAGGGTTTGATACACCATATGTACCTGGGTGGGATTGTCATGGTTTACCAATTGAGTTAGTTGTAGAACGTAAATATGGCAAAGTTGGCCCTAATATGACAGCTGAAGAGTTTCGTCAAAAATGTGCTGAATTTGCATCGACTCAAATAGATTTACAAAGAGAAGAATTTAAACGTTTTGGTATTTTGGGTGATTTTGATAATCCATATTTAACCTACGATAAAAAAGTCGAAGCGAATACTGTTCGTGCATTGGCTGAAATTTATAAAAATGGCCATATGGAGCGTGGATCTCGCCCTGTAAACTGGTGTTTAGATTGTGGTTCGTCTTTGGCTGAAGCAGAAGTTGAATATGCTGATAAACAATCAACAAGTATTGATGTTAAGTTTCCAATCATTGATATTGCTGCTTTTAATGCTGCGACAGGTAGTAAAGTTGAATCTCCGGCTTATGTTGTAATTTGGACAACAACACCATGGACGTTGCCTGCGAATGAAGCTGTTTCAGTGCATCCTGAATTTGATTATTCATTGGTTGAATTTAATGGTGAACAATTTATTGTTGCTACAGAATTAGTGGATGGCTTAGCAAAACGTTGGAAAGCTGACTTTACAATTAAAAATACTTTTAAAGGTAAAGTGCTAGAAGGATTGTTATTGAATCATCCTTTTTATACTAAAAATGTACCATTGATTTTGGGTGAACACGTTACATTAGAAGGTGGAACAGGTTGTGTTCATACTGCGCCTTCTCATGGTGATGACGACTATAAAGTAGGACTGCAATACCATTTACCGATGACTAATTATGTTTTAGGCAATGGTGATTACTCAACAGAAGTTCCTTTATTTGCAGGCCAAAATATTACCAAAGTTGAAGATGGTATTATTGCCACTTTAAAAGAACATAACAATTTAGTATTTTCAACGAAGATTCATCATAGTTATCCTCATTGCTGGCGTCATAAAACACCGACTATCTATCGTGCAACTGCTCAATGGTTCATTAGCATGGATAAAAAAGGTCTTCGCCAAGATATTTTGAAAGAAATTAATGATGTGAAATTTACACCTAGCTGGGGCCAAGCTCGTCTTTATGGCATGATCGAAGGCCGCGGAGATTGGTGTATTTCTCGTCAACGCTATTGGGGTGTACCAATTCCATTGTTCTTGCATAAAGAAACAGGTGAATTACATCCTGATACTACAGAATTGATGGCAAAAGTTGCTGATAAAATCGAAGAGAAAGGTTTAACAGGTTGGTTTGAAGCTGATATCAGTGAATTTTTAAATGCTGAAGATTCTGCGATTTATGAGAAAAATAAAGATATCCTAGATGTTTGGTTTGACTCAGGAACAACGCATTATACAGTTCTGCGTCAGCGTCCTGAATTAGCCTATCCTGCAGATTTGTATTTGGAAGGTTCAGATCAACATCGTGGTTGGTTTAACTCATCAATTTGTACTTCTGTAGCGATGAATGGTATTGCACCATACAAACAGTTACTGACTCATGGTTTTACAGTAGATGCACAGGGTCGTAAGATGTCAAAATCTTTAGGCAATGGTGTAGAACCACAAGATGTAATGGATAAAATGGGTGCAGATGTATTGCGTTTGTGGGTATCTTCAACAGATTATCGTGGTGAAATTCCAGTTTCGGATGAAATTTTAAAACGTACATCTGAAACCTATCGTCGTATTCGTAATACTATTCGTTTCTTGTTGGCGAATACTGGTGAATTTGATTATGAAAAAGATGCGATTCCTATGGATAAATTATTACCATTGGATCGTTGGGTGATTGATCGTGCACATCAATTACAACAAGAAATTGGCGAACATTATGTAGACTTCTCTTTCCATAATATTTATCAGAAATTACAAACATTTTGTTCGATTGATTTGGGTAGTTTCTATTTAGATATTACAAAAGATCGTCAATATACTTGTGCTAAAGACTCTCATGCACGTCGTTCATGCCAAACAGCTTTGTATCATGTTTTAGAAGCATTGGTTCGTTGGATGGCACCAATCTTATCGTTTACAGCAGAAGAAACATGGCAGAACATGCGTGAAAAAGGTGGTAATCGTTTAGAATCGATCTTCTTAGAAGAGTTCTATAAAGATTTACAGCCTTTAGGTGATACAAAATTTGATCGTAATTTCTGGGATATGGTTTTAAATGTACGTTCAGAAGTTTCTAAAGAGATTGAAAAATATCGTGCAAACGGTGAAATTGGTTCATCTTTACAGGCGAATGCAACAATTTATTGTTCAGAAGGTATGTTAGAAAAATTGAACATGCTTGAAGATGAGCTGCGTTTTGTTTTATTGACTTCATATGCGAATGTAAAAGCATTGTCTGAGAATACTCAAGAGCTAACAGTATTTGAGTATGAAGGTGAAAAATTCTCAGTAGCGATCGAAGTGAATCATAATAAAAAATGTGTTCGTTGTTGGCATTATCGTGAAGATGTGGGAACACATGAAGATCACCCTGAATTATGTGATCGTTGTATCACTAACTTGACGCCAGAAGGTGAGAATCGTCAATATGCCTAATTCGTCATTGCAAACAAAGAAGATTACGATCTTCTTTGTTTTGGCTATTATCGGAGTGCTGATCGATCAAGTAACAAAGTGGTGGTTTAATACTACGCTTGTGCCATATGGTGCCGGTATTACTGTGATCCCTGACTTTTTATCTTGGCGATTGGCTTATAACACAGGAGCTGCATTTAGCTTTTTAGCGGATCATTCAGGATGGCAACGTTGGTTTTTTATTGCTATTGCTGTGATTGCTACAATTGTTCTTGCGGTATTGATTATTCGTCGCAAACCCCATGAAAAAATACTGCCATATGGTTTGGCGCTGATTATGTCAGGTGCAATTGGTAATGTGATCGACCGCATCAGAATTGAAAAAGTGATTGACTTTATCAGTGTTCAATTTGGTAGTTACCACTTTCC
>CANRJX010000119.1 GCA_947631095.1 uncultured Wohlfahrtiimonas sp. | reverse complement strand
ACAGCTAAAAAAGAACATCAAGGCATGTGGGATAATCTATTTTGCATAGGATCTTACTTAGCAACATTGTCTCAAGGCACAATGATCGGACTATATGTAATGGGTTTAGAGCAATCTATTATGTCTTGGATCTTTGCAATTTTAACAGGCATTGCAGTTTGCTTTGGTTATGCATTATTAGGTTCTGCATGGTTAATTTTCAAAGCAAAAGATCATATCCGCTTAATGGCAATTAAAGCTATTAAACACTCTATTTTCTTAGCTTTCCTATCGATTGTTTTAATATCAGCAGCAACTGCATTTACAAACTCAGCAGTATTGGATAAATGGTTGGCAATTCCAAATGTATTCTTTTTAGCACCGGTACCAATTGCTTGCGTAATTTTGGCGATTATTATCTTCAAAATGCTTCCAAAAATTGCACAAGATAATTCGTATAAGTATGACTGGGTACCTTACCTATGCGCTGTACTAATCGTCTTATGCTCATTCATCGGATTTAGTTACAGTGTATTCCCTGACATTATTGTTGGTAAATTGACAATCTGGGAAGCAAGTAGCGCACCGAAATCCTTAGAGTTCACTTTATGGGGCGTGGCACTCGTTTTACCATTAATCTTAATTTATACCTTCTATGTTCATCGTATATTTAAGGGTAAAATCACCCACCATGAAGATCAAGGTTATTAATATCTGATAGCCAATCAACAAAAAAGCGAGTGGTTCATCACTCGCTTTTTTATTTACGCAATTATTTAATCTTCACTATTTGGCAACACCCAATCAGGTCGAATGCTATGGCAAGTATAACCTGTTGGATAACGCTCCAAATAATCTTGATGCTCTGGTTCAGCTTCCCAAAACTCACCAACAGGACTCACTTCAGTCTGCACTTTACCAGGCCAAATACCAGAAGCATTAACATCTTGAATTGTTTTTTTAGCCATCTCAAGCTGCTCATCCGATGTATAAAAAATTGCTGAACGATAACTCGTACCAACATCATTACCTTGTCGATTTAAAGTTGATGGATCATGAATCTGAAAAAAAAACTCCAATAACTTACGATAACTAATGATCTTTGGATCAAAAATTATCTCGATCGCTTCAGCATGAGTTCCATGATTACGATATGTTGCATTCGGCACATCTCCGCCACTATAACCCACACGCGTACTTTCGACACCTGGCAACTTACGAATCAGATCCTGCATCCCCCAAAAACATCCACCAGCTAAAACTGCACGTTCCATGACAAACTCCTCTCCATAATTTGAAATCACCATTTTTGCATTATCTTCTTTTATAAGATGAAATGCCATAAATCTCATTAACTTAAATGAATGGTATACATAGCAAAAATCCCACTTAAAGTGGGATTTTCTATCAAAATACAACAGTATGATTACCGTGAACTAAAACACGATCTTCAATATGATGACGCAATCCTCTGGCTAAAACTACACGCTCGATATCTCGCCCTAAACGAATCATATCTTGCACATTATCTGCATGCGTAATTCTTGTTACATCTTGTTCAATGATAGGCCCTGCATCTAAATCCTGTGTGACATAATGACAAGTCGCACCAATTAATTTAACACCGCGCTGTGCTGCTTGATGGTAAGGCCTTGCCCCTACAAATGATGGCAAAAAGCTGTGATGAATATTGATGATTTGGTGCTTATAGCGGTCACATAAATCAGGTGGAATGATCTGCATATAACGTGCTAATACGATTGTATCTGCACGTAGTTCTTCAATTAATTTATTAACTTTATTAAAACTGTCCGTTTTATTCATAGGATCAACAGGGACATGATAATAAGGCACATTGTACCATTCAACTAAGCTTCTCAAATCATCATGGTTAGAAATTACTGCGACAATGTCACAGTCTAACTCTTTAGTGTGCCAGCGCGACAACAAATCCACCAAGCAATGTGAATCTTTACTTGCCATTAATACAACACGTTTTTTTACAGCTGTATCAGTAATTTTCCATTTCATTGAAAATTGAGCTGCAATTGGCGCAAAACGTTCTTTAAATTCTTCTAAGCTAAATGGTAATGATTGCGCTTGAATCTCATGACGCATAAAAAAGTAACCACTGCTAAAATCTGAATGATGGTTGGCTTCAGTAATCCAACCGCCATGTTCTGCAATGAATCCACTGATTCCCGCAACAATTCCAACACCGTCAGGACATGACATTGTCAAACGATATGCATTCATGATTTTCCCTTTCTTTATAAAAACTAATATTAAATCGTAAAAAGCTGATAATTATAAACAATATCCAACTCATTATGTAAATTATTCTTGCAGTGTCGTCGTAAAGCCGATTTTAGAAAGACCCGCCTTTTTAATCTCAATCAATGTCTTGGCAACCGTGTCATATGGAATACTTTCATCAATATTTAATTGAATAATCGGCTCTTCATTCTGCAATGATTTTTTCAGCACACTCAATTCAATATGAAGAGAGTCCATAGCCACAATTGTTTGATTCAATAAAATATCACCCTCTTTAGTGATCTCTATAATTTGTGGCTTTTGATTCATCTCTTCAGTGGCAGGAACCTCAATCGTTTTAGGCAACGATAAATTAACAGATTGGGTTACCATTGGTGCAGTAATGATAAAAATTACCAACAAAACCAACATCACATCAATCAATGGCACCATATTGATTTCTGCATTTTCTGTATGGACATTTTCTCGAATTCGCCCTAATGCCATCTCATGCTCCTTAGCGTTTTTGTGTGCCGCCAAGCACGGTAATTAATTCAAATGCGAAAGTATCCAATCGCCCTAATGCCACTCTATTTCTACGAGTTAGCCAGTTATACGCCATTACTGCAGGAATAGCGACAGCTAAACCAATACCCGTCATAATCAAGGCTTCACCCACAGGTCCAGCGACTTTATCAATTGTCCCAGCACCTGTTGCACTAATCGTAATCAAGGCATGATAAATACCCCACACTGTGCCAAATAAACCAACAAAAGGTGCAGTCGCTGCAATGGTTGCCAATACTGATAAACCGTTTTCACGCATCATTTGTATTTCATCTAATGCTGTTCTTAACGTCACTGTTAAAAAATCTGTAAAAGATGTAGATTCTAATAAAGGTGTCGCTCTACTCTCTTCATAAAAATGTATGGCATCCACACCTTTACGCGCCAAAATAGAATAATCTAACCCTGCACTTTGATTCGCTAGTTCTGATACATCGGCAATTGTTTTAGCTTTTCTAAATCCTGCAAAGAACCGAGCTGTTTTTTGTCTACGTGTAATACCTTCAAAAAACTTGAAGACAATAATGCTCCATGAAATCAACGACATTAAGACCAAAATTGCCAATAGTGTTTTACTCAACAGGTCTGATTGTGCAATAAAGTGTACGAATCCAATATTACTTATTTCCATTTTTCGCCCTTCAATCTTGTATTGGAATATGAAATCAACGTGAAAGAATTCTAACACTATACAAGCATTCATATGGCTGATTTTCTATAAAAGCTTCATGTGCATTTTAGGAGCACATGAATAGCTTAGACGATGCTTGAATCATTGATTAATAAACTAACAACTTTTATCTTTGATCTCCATTCTTTGAAACTTGATTCAATCGGATATAAACAATACTTTTATCAGCATTACCGCTATAATAAGCCATTTTATTTTAGAGGCTTAAATCATGATTCGAATTGGCATTATTGGTGTCGAAGGCAGAATGGGCGTGAACATTTTGCAATTATTAGCAGATGCAAATGATATGACATTAGGCGCAGCGATTACCCACAAAGGCAGTGATAATATCGGTAAGGATGCTGGTGCTAGCTTATTACACAGCGATCCATTGGGCATTTTAATCACGGATGATCTTGCATCAACTGTCAAAAATGTGGATGTTTATATCGATTTCACATTACCAGAAGCAACAATGCAAAACATTGGCACTATTGCCAATGCTCATGTACCTATTGTGATCGGAACAACTGGCCTTTCTAATGAAGATTTAGAAAAAATCAAAGAATACTCTAAAGAAACAGCCATTTTACAAGCACCCAATATGAGCCTTGGTGTTAACTTGGTTTATGCATTGCTTGAACAAACCGCGAAAGTTCTTGGTAAACAAGCTGATATCGAAATTCTAGAAATGCATCATCGTTTTAAAAAAGATGCACCCTCCGGCACTGCCCTTCAATTAGGTAAAGTAGTTGCGAATGCAATGGGTGAAGATTTTGACAAAGTTGCTGTTTATGATCGCCATGATATGAATCGTGAACGTGAAGCAGGTGAAATCGGCTTTGCAACTTTACGCGGCGGTAGTGTTGTGGGAGATCACACTGTAATTTTCGCAACGCTCAAAGAACAAATCGAAATTACACACAAAGCAAAAGATCGCACATTATTTGCAGATGGCGCTGTTTATGCAGCACGCTGGTTACATGCAAAACCTGCTGGCTTATATTCAATGCAAGATACATTGGTGATATAACTTAAGATGAATATTTTAATCAGTACTTTAAACGCTCGTTTTTCTCATGCATCTTTGGCATGTCGCTATTTATACGCCAACATGGAAGAGATTCAATCACAAGCAGAAATTTGTGAATTTACGATTCAACAAGATACAGAAGAAATTCTAACCACTGTTTATGAAAAACAACCAAAGATCATGCTTTTGGGCGTTTATATTTGGAACATTAATGAAACCACTAAGCTCATTCGCGAATTAAAAGCATTGATGCCTGAATTAATCATTGTGATTGGTGGGCCAGAAGTTTCTTACGAATACAATGACACACCCATCTTTAATGCTGCAGACTATCTAATCACAGGATGGGGCGACATCAGTGCATATGAATTGTGTCGTGATATTTTGGCGGGCAATCCTCCTAGTGAGAAAGTTATCACTGGTCTGCAACCAAAATTAGAACACATTAAATTACCATATGATTACTACACTGATTTCGACATTAAACATCGTACGGTGTATGTTGAAGCTTCTCGTGGCTGCCCTTTCAAATGTGAATTTTGCCTATCAAGCTTAGACAAAACGGCATGGACATTTCCATTAGAAGAGTTTTTAGCAGCGATGGATCGCTTATATCAACGCGGTTTGCGTCAATATAAATTCATTGATCGCACATTTAATCTAAAACGTGATTTTACCGTTACTATTTTAAATTTCTTTTTAGATAAACTCGCAGAAAACCCTGAAGAATCTCTCTTCTTACACTTTGAATTAGTCCCTGATTATCTTTCAGATGAATTAAAAGAGCTAATTTTAAAGTTCCCTGCGGGCAGTTTACAATTTGAAATTGGCATTCAAACTTTAAATCCTGAAACACAAAAATTAATTTCTCGTAGAACAGATTTAGTCAAAGCAAAAGATAATATCTCTTGGTTATCTAAACATACAACAGTGCATCTACATGTCGATTTAATCGCAGGTTTGCCTGCGGAAGATTTAGAGAAATTCGCAGAAGGCTTTAATGAACTTTGGTCTTGGGAGCCACAAGAAATACAATTAGGCATTTTAAAGCGTCTAAAAGGTACGCCAATAGCACGTCATACTAAAGATTTTGATTATCGTTATAGCCCAGAAGCGCCATACAGTGTTTACCAAAATAAAGACATGGATTTTACAACGCTAAATCAGATGAAAAATGCCGCAAAATTTTGGGACTTAATCGCAAATTCAGGTCGATTCAGCCAAACATTGCCTCTGTTATTTGCTGATAAAGCATTTGAAACTCTATGGGATATTTCACATTACTTGGTAGGTAAATTTAAAAGAACTCATAGTATTCCATTGGATAAATTGTTCTCTGAGGTCTTCAATTACTTAACAGAAAGCAAGCAATTACCATTGGCTGAAGTTCAAGAAATTATGGGACAAGATTTCTTACGCATCGGTTTACAAGGTTGGCCGAGATATTTAGGTGACAAACCTGAAGGCTTTGAAGATCGATTTAAAAATCGTGAAGCTAAAACCGCAACACCAAAACGCCAGCAACAACATTTATAATATAGAGAAACAACATGAACTATATAGACAATGCACAAGATGAAATCGATGAGTTTGCTTTAGATAATAGTGAACTTGCACAGCATTTTGCAATCAAATTAAGCCACCAACTTCAAGGGTTAGTAAGAGATGATTGGGATAGCGATATTCATACCAAAGAAGATATTTTAACGATCGTACTTGAAGATGATAATGTCTTACAACAATTCTGTGATGAGAATAATATTGACATGCAAGATGATAATTCTGATGTAGATTTTGATCTACAACATGCAATAGAGTTGCAACACATTGTAATTGATGCTGTAGCTGATTTCTTTGAATTGGAATAAATAATCTATAAATATAAAAAAGGCTGATAAATCAGCCTTTTTTCTTGTCTTAACAATTGCCTTTCTTAGCTTGCCCAGGTGGACAAAATCGTCCATTGCCGTGGCCTGAATTACTATCAATAGTTACCGTACCATCACGATCAAAAACAATGCGATCAGGCGTTCTTGC
>CANRJX010000118.1 GCA_947631095.1 uncultured Wohlfahrtiimonas sp. | reverse complement strand
TATCTTTAGAAATCACTTTACCTTGTAGATGATTTTTATCCCACTCTAATATTTGTGGTGGCACAAAACCGATGTAACCAATATTAATGTTTTGCTCTTTACCCTCACGATCAATGACTGATGTTGGAATAATCTGATAAGGCGTGAAATATGGTTGATTGGTTGCAACATCATAAACATTTGCATTCACATAAGGGTATTTGGCTTGGCTCATAACCTCTTTTAAGTAGTCCAATCCATAATTAAATTCATGATTACCAAGATTCCCAATTGTATATTCCATCGCATTGAGTGATTTAATTGCGGGATGCATCGCTTTATTTTCTGACACAACTTTAACCGCCCAATCTGCCATCGGGCTCCCTTGGATTAAATCACCATTGTCCACCAATACAGTATTTGGATTCTGCTCTCTCATTTGATGAATGAGAGAAGCTGTACGCACAAAGCCAAAGCGTTCTGTCAGTGCTTTTTTATAAAAATCATAATCCGTTAAATTTGAATGAATATCAGAGGTTTCTAATATCTGAAGATCAACGGTGGACGAATATGCACTGTTTATAGTAATGATAAATGCCAATCCAAAAGCGTATTTTTTCAACATAATATTCCTACGTATAATGTTTGGGAATTAATATATTTATTTGTCTAATATTTTAGTTATTCTTTCAATGCTGAAGCTTTAAATTCACGATTTACGATATCACATTAATTTCTATTTTTCATAACAACAATGATAATGTTTAAATTGATTTAACCAAAATATTGACTAGAATAATTATTGTAAATAATCACGATAATAATATTCAATGCTTTATCTAATGATCATCAGTTAAAAATAAAATAGAATACTTACATAAAGTTATAAATACTCTCAATGCTAAAAGCTTAGGAAATGACATGAATAATAAAGATTATGCGCAATATATTGATCACACCTTACTCAAAATGGATGCAACAGAATCTGACATTATCAAGATTTGTGATGAGGCAAAAGAACATCATTTTTTCTCTGTGTGTGTTAATTCTTGTTATGTTCCATTGGTTGCTGATCAACTCAAAAACTCAAATGTAAAAGTCTGCTCTGTCATTGGTTTTCCATTGGGTGCGATGCTGTCATCTGCCAAAGCTTTTGAAGCTGAAAAAGCCATTGAAGCAGGTGCAGATGAAATTGATATGGTCATCAATGTGGGCTTTTTGAAAAGTAAAAAATTAGATCTCGTTAAATCAGACATTCAAGCTGTTCACGATGTGACAAAAGCTCACAATAAATTATTAAAAGTTATCTTTGAAACATGCCTATTAACACCTGAAGAAATTGAACAAGTTGCATTAATTTGCAAAGCATTGAATGTAGAGTTTGTTAAAACATCTACGGGATTTAGCACAGGAGGTGCGACAGAAGCAGATGTAAAATTAATGCGTCAAACGGTTGGAGATATTATTGGCGTAAAAGCATCTGGTGGTGTTCGCACAGTTGAAACAGCAGAACAAATGATCAAAGCTGGTGCAACTCGATTAGGCAGCAGTTCAGGTGTTCAAATTGTATCGAATTCTACCTCAACAGATTCATCGAATAATTATTAACCATCTTTACATAAGGAAAATTTCATGAAAAGAATAACAATCGCTGTTTTAGACTCTTTTGGAATTGGCTCTGCAAAAGATGCTGATAAATTTGGTGATGCAGGTTCAGATACTTTGGGACATATCGCAAAATGGTGTAGCGAACATCGTAAAGATGCAAATGGTGTTCCGAAACCGTTACATTTACCCAATCTTAATAAATTAGGCTTAGGTAAAGCTGCAGAAGGTTCAACAGGCACATTTCCATTGGGATTAGATCCCTCTGTCAAACCGAATGCACTTTATGGCTTTGCTGAAGAAATTTCCTCAGGTAAAGATACGCCTTCTGGGCATTGGGAAATTGCTGGTGCACCTGTTCTATTTGAATGGGGTTATTTTCCTGATCTCACAAACTCATTCCCTGAAGCTTTGTTGAGTGAAATTGTCAGTAAAAACAACTTAAAAGGTTATCTTGGAAATTGCCATGCTTCTGGCACAGCCATCCTAGAAGAATTAGGTGAAGAACATATGTCTTCAGGCAAGCCAATTTTCTACACTTCTGCTGACTCTGTTTTTCAAATTGCCTGCCATGAAGAGACATTTGGACTAGAAAATTTATATAAACTGTGTGAAAGCGTGCGCGAAATTTTAACGGAAGGAGAATACAATATCGGGCGTGTGATCGCTCGTCCTTTTATTGGGCCTGATGCTAAACACTTTGAACGTACAGGCAATCGTAAGGACTATGCTGTTGAGCCACCATTCATGACAGTATTAGAAAAATTGGTGACAGAAAAAAATGGTGAAGTGGTTTCGATTGGTAAGATTGCTGACATTTATGCACATGTAGGCATTACTCAAAAACATAAAGCAACTGGCATCCCTGACCTTTTTGATACAACTTTAGAAGTTTTAGATGAGGTAAAACAAGACAATAGTATTATCTTTACCAATTTTGTAAACTTCGATTCAGATTTTGGTCATCGCCGAGATATTCCAGGATATGCCGAAGCATTAGAGTATTTCGATAGCAGATTACCTGAACTACTTGCAAAAATTGGCGAAGATGAATTATTCATTATTACTGCTGATCATGGCTGTGATCCTGCATGGCAAGGTGGTGATCATACTCGTGAACACATTCCTGTATTGGTTTATGCGCCTTCTCTTGCACCACGTTATATCGGACATCGTAAAACCTTTGCGGATATTGGCCAGTCCATTGCAGAATATTTTGATCTGTCACCCATGAAATATGGTGAATCTTTCTTAAAAGAGTAAAACAAAAAGCCCAGTTCAATACTGGGCTTTTCAATTAACTCATGATTATTTCTCTTGATTCCAAACTGCTGGTAATTTAAAACCTGGGAATTTTTCATCAACGTATGCTTTGAATTCATCTGAATTATAAGCTTCTGTAATATCTTTCACCCAAACTGTATCTTTATCCTGTGGCTTAATTGCACTCCAGTTGACATAAGCAAAGCTTGGTTCTTGGAACAGTGCTTCTGTAAATTTAATGCCGGCATCAATCGCATAGTTACCATTAATAATTGAAAAATCAACATCTTGACGTGAACGAGGCAATTGTGCTGCATCTAACTGAACAATTTCAATATTTTTCGTATTCTCAGTAATATCTTTAACGGTTACTAACAATGGATTAGCACCATCTTCTAATTTAATCCAGCCCAATTCGTCTAACATTACTAAAGCACGTGCAAAGTTACTTGGATCATTTGGTGCAGAAACTCTACTGCCCTCTTTTACATCATCTAAACTTGTCGATTTACCTGAATAAAGCCCTAATGGTGCTGTTGGCACTTGGAATACTTCAACCAAATCTAATTTATGCTGCTCTTTAAATAGATCTAAATATGGCTTATGTTGAAAAACATTGATATCTAAAGAACCTTCTGCTAATGCATGGTTTGGACGAATATAATCAGAAAACTCAACCAGTTTTAAAGTATAACCTTTTTTCTCTAATTGAGGACGAACTGAATCACGCACCATGTCTGCAAACATGCCCGGTGTTGTACCAATCGTAATTTCTTTTTTGTCTTCAACTGCCGTAGAAGCTGTTGAATCATTTCCTTGACCACAACCTGCCAATATTAAGCTCAAAGCTAATACGCTTGTTGTTACTGCTTTTGACCAAATTTTTTTCATGATATCTCCTAAGCAAAAAATTAAGCCCAATATTGAACACATTGGGCTTAACAGAAAATTCTTAGGATACATTAATCCACTGTTTAGCTGTTTTCGCCCGCAATCTGTGTCAAATCGGCGCTATTTAAAAAATAGTTTTTGTATTAAACAGCTTTTAATTCTTCCGGTCAATACCTTTTTAAATTAAATGTATAAATTATATGGTTGCAAATAGAAATGATTATCATTAACATCTTAACCATAAAATATATTGGAAAACGTTATGTTTAAAAAAATTCTTGTGCTTTTTGGCTTAAATCTTATCTCACTCAGCCCTACTTTGGCAGACCATCGAATCAGCATCGGCCATACCACAAATATACATTCAACTATTTTAGATGAAAATAGAGAAATACAGGTTTACCTGCCACCATCTTATAATGATTATCATACTCAAAAATATCCAACAATTTATTTGCTCGATGGCGAAAGTAATTTTCATTATTTAACGGGAATGGTTGAAAAACTATCAAAATTTCCTTATCCGTCTATTCCTGAAATGATAATTATCGGTATTATCAATACCGATCGTTCTCGTGATTTAACACCCACTGCACAAAAATCAGATGATCAACAATTTCATCAACGCATTCAAAGTTCTACAGGTGGTAATAATAATTTTTTCCAGTTTTTAGAGCATGAATTAATGCCAAAGATTAATGAACAATATCGTACTGATGGTTTTAATATTCTAATTGGGCACTCTTTTGGTGGTATTACAGCGCTCAATCATATGTTAAATGGTACCGTAGATATACAGGCTTACATTGTGCATGACCCGAGCATTTGGTGGGATAAAGAAGTCATGCTACAACGTTTTCAACAAGTAAAAGACAAGGATTTTAACAATACGATTTTATTTTTGACTCAAGTGGGTGAAACTGAAAATAAGGGGCACTTAACCAGCCATTACTCGGGCATTCAAAAGTTTAATGATTATCTAAATACAGAACCTTTTGCTCATCTTGATTATCAATATAAACAATATGAGGATGAAGATCATGGCTCAATTCCAATGATTGGCAATTTAGATGCACTCCGCTATATTTTCAAAGATATGCGCATCAATATTAAAGAAATTCCTAAAAACCCTAATCTTGTTAAAGAGCAATATGCAAAATTGAGTCATAGTCTTAATTATGAAATTAAGCCAAGCAAGCCATATTTAGAGAGTATTTTAAATTACTTAAAACGCTCTGCTAGTTCGAATGCCATTGAAGAATTCAAAAATTATATTTGGTCGATTTATCCAACAAAAGAGCCGTAAGGCTCTTTTTTTATTATTACTCTATAAATTGATTAATGGTTAAACTCAGATTTTGGCAATAACCATGTTAAAAACCCTAAAATAGGTAAAAATGAGGTAAATACAAATACAGTTTGCAAGCTTGTGACATCAGCGAGCCATCCTAAGAACAATGCTCCGATTCCACTCATCCCGAACATTAAACCAAAGAATACACCTGCTATCATTCCCACATTGCCCGGCACTAATTCTTGTGCAAATACAACAATGGCAGAAAAAGCAGAAGCTAGAATTAAGCCGATAAAAAGGGATGCTATGATCACTCCCATAAATGGTAAATGGGGTAATGCTAAGGTAAATGGTAACGCCCCAATCATAGAGAACCAAATCACTTTACGTCTACCAATTTTATCGCCAATTGGCCCGCCAAAGAATGTACCCACTGCAATTGCAGCTAGAAAAACAAACACCAAAATAACAGCGTTAGATCGTTCTAAGCCAAATTTATCAATTAAGTAAAAACTGAAATAGTTGGTAATGTTTGACATATAAAAATACTTAGCAAAAATTAAGATGGCTAAAATACTCAAAGACCACATTGTTCTTTTTTTGCCATAAGGAAATGTCACTTTAGTTTGTTTATTTTTTTGTGCTGCTTTTTGATGAGGACTCCCCCAATGGCCTAAGTAAGCCAATAATCCAATCGCTAAAACACCAATGCCTGAAAACCATAAAATATTATCTTGATTTGCATATTTAACAACAATAATACCTGCGATCAATGGCCCTAATGATGAACCTAAATTTCCACCCACTTGGAAAATTGATTGTGCTAAACCATATTTACCACCCGAAGCAATTCTCGTTAATCTCACAGCTTCAGGATGAAATATCGAAGAACCTATGCCCATCATGCCCGCAGCAATTAACAGATGAGAATAATTAGATGCAAAACTTAAAATCGTGATCCCAATTGTTGTTGAGAGCATACCAACAGGCAATAAATATGGCATAGGACGTCGATCTGTAAAAAAACCAATCCCCGGCTGTAATAATGATGCCGTCATTTGATACACCAAACTAATCAAACCAATTTGTGCGAAATCCAACATGAAATTAATTTGTAATAGGGGATAAACTGCTGTCAGCATCGATTGAATAATGTCATTGCATAGATGCGCCATTCCGAGCATTAATAATATCGGAAACGCTGTTTGCATTGTGTTTTTAGTCTCAGTCACAGATGTATCCTTACATTCTTTCTAGACCAATTATTTAATCAGATATTTAATTTATTGCACGTAATTAATCCTATATTTATTTTAATTGTTAGCAGCAATATTATTATTTTCCCTGTTATAATTCCGCAATAACAATAACAACAGGAAATTTTATGAAAAAAATCCTTCTCCCTCTTAGCCCTATAATCGTTGCCATTATCACATTACTCATTCCAGTTCCTGATGGGCTTCAACCTCATGCTTGGTACTTTTTTGCTATTTTCCTAGGCTGTGTTGTAGGATTAATTTTAGAACCTTTGCCAGGCAAAGGTTCTAAAATTAATC
>CANRJX010000117.1 GCA_947631095.1 uncultured Wohlfahrtiimonas sp. | reverse complement strand
TTTTTTCTTAGGCATCAATGTTAAGGCCATGCCGCCAAAGATTAAAATAATACCAATCCATTGCTCTATAGATGGCACAAAACCCGTAATGAAAATATCCATTAAAATGGCAACCAAAGGATCTAAAAACACTAAAATTGCGATTAATTGAGTGGATAAGTAACGAATGGAATCGAAAAATAGATAGAACACAATGCCTGTATGAACAAAGCCAGTGATTAATATATAGAACCAGTTTAGTTGAGTAAGCCCTTCAAAAGGTTCAAAGTTTACAAAAGGCAGCAATAATAACGCGCCAAAAGCAACTTGAATTGTAGTGATTGCGTAGGAACTGGCATATTTAAAGCCTTTACCCGTTAAAGTTAATAATGCATAAAAAAGTGCGGACAGTAAGCCAAAGATTAAACCTTTAGAAAAAAATTCAGCGATTGATGCTGTTCTATTAATTTCAGCAATCGCTAATGTGCCTATAAAACAGGTTAAAATTGCAAGCATAGGAATAAAGGTTAGGCGTTCTTTATAGATAAATGCACCGAGTACCATTACGATAACAGGCGCTAAATGATAAATAGAGATTGCAACTGTAACACCTGATTCTTCAATAGCTTTGAAGAAATATACCCAGTTTAAAATTAAAAATACTCCGCAAATTAATATACGAATGATTTCTGATTTATTCCAAGTTTCATTCCGTAATTTCCCTGAAAATATCCAAAATGTACCTAAAAATAAGGTTGCGCAAATGCAACGAATGAATACTAGCTCTAAAGCAGGGAGCCCGCTTCTTTCTGAGAAAAACCCAACTGATCCGAATAGAATCATAGCGATGGACATTTTAGTGATATTAGAGCGACTATTCAGTGGTTGATAAGTATTAGACATAATATTTATGAATGTTATTTAAAAAATAATAGTCATCCTAATTAACATAAATATAAGCATTAATCTGCAAAATAATAATCTTGTAGTTTTTTTGTAAAAATAAATCAATAGTATTCATTTTATATTCATATACTTATGTGTATTGATTAAAAATAATACAGGTTATTTTTTGAACTGCATCAAAAAAAACGTGATTTGTTTATTATTTGTAGTACTCTTACGATCTTGTCAAAAGCAATAATAATTTTTTTGAATCTAATTGTTACAAACAATATAAAAATATTGGAGGATTTTATGTCAGCAAAACGAGAAAATTGGAGTAGTCAGCTACTGTATATTTCGACAGTTGCAGGAGCAACGATTGGCTTTGGTGCCACATGGAGGTTCCCTTATCAGGTAGGGCAAAATGGCGGTGGTGCTTATCTTCTTGTTTTTATCTTGGCGATGATTATTTTGGGTGTTCCGATGTTAATGGCAGAACATGTCATTGGAAGACGCTTACATACCAATGCAATTGATGCATTTGGTCGCGGTAAATTGCCACAGCCTGTTTCAAAATTATGGAAAGGCATCGGTATTTCAGCAATTTTAGGTGCATTCGGTATTTTGGCCTATTACATGGTTTTAGGCGGATGGGTATTTTCATACATTGCAGATATTTTGATGGGATCAATCGATCTATCAAAACCCATAGAAAACGATACAATTGCGACTTTCTTTAAAGGTTCTATTACGGATTCATGGAAAATCACGTTATATACTTTTATATTTGTTGCCATTAACTATTATATTTTAACGAAAGGTATTATTCAGGGCATTGAAAAATTGATTTCTAAAATTATGCCGATCTTCTTATTGATTTTGGTTGTAATGGTGATTTATGCATTGCAATTACCAAATGCAATGAGTGGTGTGAAATTCTACTTAATTCCAGATTTCAGTAAAATTAATGCCAATATTTTCTTACAAGCTTTGGGGCAAGTATTCTTCGCATTAAGTTTAGGTTTTGGCGTAATGATTACTTTGGCTTCATATTTAAACAAGAAAGAGAATATGGCGCGAATCAGTATCATTACTGGCGTAATTAATACGATGATTCCATTAATGCTTGGTTTTATTATTTTCCCAGCGCTGTTTTCAGTAGGTATGGAGCCATCTGCAGGCCCAACATTAGTTTTCCAAGCTTTACCTGTTGTTTTCTCTAATATGCCATTTGGGACAATTTTTGGTGTAGCATTCTTTTTATTGTTGCTTTTAGCGGCATTAACAACGTCTATCACAATCTATGAAGTGATCATTACAACATTGGTAGAAAAAACTCCTGTCAGTCGTAAATTTGCAACATTTTTAACATTGGCTGTGATCTTCCTTTTAGGGAATGTGCCAAGTATTTTAGCTGAGGGTGTTTGGAGTGATGTTCGTATTTTTGGCATGAATATTTTTGATGCCTTTGACTTTATCAGTGCGAACGTATTCTTTATCTTAACGAGCTTCTTATCATGTATCTTTATTGGCTTTGTACTGAAAAGAGCAGCGATGATCGAAGAAATTACGAATGATGGTACAGTGAATAAGAAATTAGCTGTTCCTTTGTTTTATTATATTAAATACTTTATTCCATTATTGATTCTTGTAATTGCAGTAATGAATTTTGTTTAAGTAAAATTATAGTAGTGAATATTTTAATAAAGCCCTATATTGGGCTTTTTTTATGAGGAGAAAATATGTCATTTGTGTTTGAGCCAATTAAAACTGCCAGTTTAGCGATTAATGGTAGTGATGATCGTTTTTCGGTGCGTCGTGTTTATTGTGTTGGGCGAAACTATGCTGCGCATGCTCGTGAAATGGGTTCTGATCCTGATCGTGAACCACCATTTTTCTTTTGTAAACCGAATGATACAGAATCCATCGTGGCTGTAGAGAAAGATCAAATTATAGATTTGCCTTATCCAAGCTTAACTGAAAATTATCATTATGAAGTTGAATTGGTTGTTGCGATTGGCCGTACAGGCAAAAATATTAGTATAGAGGATGCAAAGGATTATATTTTTGGATACGCTGTTGGTTTAGATATGACAAGGCGTGATCTGCAAAATGAAATGAAAAAAGGTGGTCGTCCGTGGGAGATTGGTAAAGCTTTTGATTATTCTGCTCCGATTAGTCCTATTCATACATTTTCAGAAAAAGGTGAATTGTTGGATGCAAATATCGAATTGAAAGTGAATGGTGAGACTAAACAGAAAAGTAACATCAATTGTTTAACATGGGATGTTTACGAGACGATTGCAAAGTTGTCAGAGATGTTTGAGTTAAGAGCAGGGGATTTGATATTTACAGGTACACCTGAAGGTGTTGGGCCAGTTGTGATTGGTGATCAAATTCATGCTGAAGTTGAAGGACTAACACCAATGACGTTGAACATTCGTTAATAGATATTTTAGAATTTATTTCTATGAAAAAGCCCAAATTAAATTTGGGCTTTTTTTGGTCAATTGAATATTGTTATTCGCCTAGAATTCTAGCTCTACAACGCATGCCTTTAATCGGCGATGCCCAAATTTGATCCACTGCATCTTTTGCATATTTGCGTGAAACAGCAACATAAGCTTGCATCGGGAATAAAGTGATTTTGCCAACATCAGTACCTTTTATTGTACCTTTAGCTGTTAAAGCCCCTAAAATATCGCCAGCACTAATTTTTGATTTTTTACCTTCACTAATTTCAATTGTTACCATTGCGGCAATCAGTGAAATTGACTGAATGTTTTTTAATTCTTTTGCAGAATATTTAGGAATCGTAGTTTCAATATATGCTTCAATTTCTTCCAAACGGTGTAGCTTATTTGCCACTACTAAGCTAGCAGCTAGACCAGTTTTACCAGCACGACCCGTACGACCAATTCTGTGAACATAAACCTCAGGATCAAACGGTAAATCATAGTTAATGACCATTGATAAATCAGCAATATCTAATCCTCGTGCAGCAACATCTGTTGCGACCAAAACTCGGCAACTACGATTACTAAAGCGCAATAATACTTGATCACGCTCACGTTGTTCTAAATCACCATGTAGAGATAAAACATCGATGTCTTGCTGATATAGATAATCTTCTAAATCTTGGCAAGCTGCTATGGTATTACAAAAAATGACTGTTGATTCAGGCTCATATTTATATAAAAGTTTTGCAACGATTTCATTTTTTTGTGAATTATCATCATAGGTGATGATGGATTGCTCGATTTTTGGCGCTTCTGATTTTGTTTCTTCGATTGAGATCATCGTAGGATTTTTTTGAATGCGATGACTAATCGATTGAATGTTAGCAGGGAATGTTGCTGAAAATAGTAACGTTTGGCGTTGTTTCGGTAGATAACCAATAATTGCATCCATTTCATCTGCAAATCCCATATCTAGCATACGATCAGCTTCATCGAGTACAAATATTTTGACTTTTTTAAGACTCAAAGTATCGCGTTTTAAATGATCTAAAATACGGCCTGGAGTGCCGACAGCAATATGTGGTGCATGTTGGCTCATAGAGTGAATTTGTCTTGCAATCGGTACGCCGCCACAAATGCTAGAAATTTTTAGATTCGGAATATAGCGTGCTAAACGACGAAGTTCTTTGCTTACTTGGTCTGCTAGTTCGCGAGTAGGGCAAAGGACTAAACTTTGCGTAGTGAATTGTGTGGCATCAATAGTTTCTAATAAACCAATGCCAAATGCAGCAGTTTTACCGCTACCTGTTTTAGCTTGGCCAACAATATCTTTACCGGACAAAATGGCAGGTAAAGCAGCTGCTTGAATGGGTGTCATTGAGAGATAGCCTAAATCTTTTAGGTTATCTAATTGCTCTGATGGCAATGAAAGTTCTGAAAATTTTTGAATAGACACGAGGGTCCTCTAACATTAAATTGAAAATATGAAAGAACTATACTGAAAAGAGATGTAACAATCTACTTTTGAGATGGCTCAGTATGAATAATGATTTTGTGGCGCTTTTTTAATTGTGAGATTAATAGACCACATAAAACCAATGTAATTCCTAAGCTCGACATCCAGTTGAGCTTTTCGTGCAAAACGATCATCGATAAAATGACGGTGACCATTGGCACAGCATTGATGTATAGGCTCGCTTTGACTGCTCCCAATGTTTTGACGGCAAGGTTCCATGTTACAAAGCAGATGGCAGATGCGCCTAAGCCTAGAAAAATCAGGTTTAGAATGACGGTTAAATCTAGATATTTTTGTATGGACAGTGATGTATCCTCAAATGCCAACATTGGCAGCATAAACAAAATGCCGTAGAAAAATGTTCTTCGAGTGGTTTGAATCGTATTGTAGCCAAACGAACTGATTTTTTTAGAGAATATAGAATAAAAAGACCAAATGATGGCGGCTAATAATGCAAGAAAATCACCTTTTAAATTGAGCTGTAGCTCATCCGAATGGCTAAAGCTCATTAAGCCAACGCCAATAAAAGATAAGACCATACCTAAGTAAAATTGTGATTGAATGGTTTCTTCTTTTAAAAATACTTTAGCCAGTAAAACAGTGAAGAAAGGCGCAGTCGAAGCAATGAGCGCAGCATTTGAGGCAAAAGTATAAAGAAGAGCATTATTTTCAAGCAGATAATAGAGCGTTATGCCACACAAGCCTGCAGCAGCAAAATAGCTTTCTTGTTTGATTGTTGTGCCTTTTAAGCGCTTTGGAAAAAGTAATATAAGAAAGCATGCACCCATTAAAAATCGAGTCAATAAAATCTCTAATGGTGATAAATGATGCTGTAAAAGGATTTTTGTTGAAACAAAAGTCAAACCCCATAAAAAAATGGTTAATAGGGCAAGAGAATGTCCTCTTAGCTCATG
Source organism: uncultured Wohlfahrtiimonas sp. (assembly GCA_947631095.1). Taxonomy (GTDB): domain Bacteria; phylum Pseudomonadota; class Gammaproteobacteria; order Cardiobacteriales; family Wohlfahrtiimonadaceae; genus Wohlfahrtiimonas. Next base: position 940 of record CANRJX010000117.1, on the reverse strand, counting down.
ATTCATCGTATTTTCCTAGGAATAGAAGAGAGAATATCGCCATAGATATGATGGCGATATTATGCATTGAGTTAAATTAGTTCAATTTTATCGTCGAAGATTTTTATCTTTTTAGCTTTAAACAAGCCACCGATAGAGCGCTTGAATGCTGATTTACTGACACCAAACATACGATGGATTTGATCAGGAGAACTTTTATCGCTGATCGGTAAAGTTCCATTATTAATCTGTAAAGCTTCTAAGATTTTAGATTCTAAGCTGTGTCGATCTTCTTGAGTTTTGATTACAGGCTGAAGCAAAATATCTAGCTTACCATCTGGGCGAACATTTTTGACGTACCCTTTAACATCACTGCCAATTTGTGCATCGTAATTAATGTCACTTTTAAAGACAACGCCCCAATGAGCATGATCAACAATGACTTTTAAGCCCAGTGGCGTTTTACTCTCTATGAGTAAGTCAACTTCATCACCTTCTTTGTAGGTATGTGGTTTTTGATCTAAGTATTTGTCGTACTTCATTGTCGCAGTAATGCGTTGAGATCTTTCATCTAAATATGCATAAACAATTGCAAAGTCTTCAACTTCAAGCGTACCCACTTCTTCACTAAAGGGCAGCATTAAATCTTTAGGTAAGCCCCAATCTAAAAAGATACCAAAATCAGTAATTTCAACAACTTGTAAGTCAGCAAATTTACCCACTTCAGTAAAAGGTTTTTGTGTTGTTGCAGCAAGCTTACCTTGTGCATTTAAATAGACAAATACTTCCAAAGTATCCCCGATATTAGCAGGGATACTTCTTGGAATTGATTTGGTTGGTAGCAAAATATCGCCATCTAAGATTGCACCTGCAGAAGTTTTCTGGGTGATTTTTAAACGGTTCATGCGACCAATTTGGGGTTCTATATAAGGAGAGTAAGACATTTGACCTTTAAAACAAA
>CANRJX010000116.1 GCA_947631095.1 uncultured Wohlfahrtiimonas sp. | reverse complement strand
TTGGTTAGAGCTCTCGACTCATAATCGAGCGGTCGCTGGTTCGAGCCCAGCAAGGCCCACCACTAGCTTCAAAGGAAAAGAGTATCCAAGCGATACTCTTTTTTTACGCCTGTAGATTGGCTTAATCACTGCATTCCTTTATACATTCCTAACAATTATGTTTATAATGTCACCTTTAAAAGAAACACACTAAGGAATAGAATGTCATTGAGTACCAAAATTGTCGCATTGTTATCACTCTCACTGTTATGCTCCCCTGTTTTTGCACAAAAAATTAAGTATGTTTCAGATGAACTACAAGCACCTGTAAGAGCGACTGCAAGCGAATCAAGCAGAATCGTTAAAATGCTCACTTCTGGTGAAAAAATTAAAATTTTAAGCGAAGGTTCCCAACATTATCAAATACAGTATGGTGAAAATAATAACCAAGGCTGGTTACATAAAAGCTTTGTTATGGATGAACCTGCCGCACGTGAATTTATTGAAATGGCGAAAGAAGAGTATGCGCCATTGAAACAAAACATCGCTATTTTGACCACTCAAAATAATGAGAAAGACACTCTAATTAAAACTTTGCAAGAAAACCAAAGAAAATTAGAACAAGCCCTTGAGCTACAAACTAACCGAGTGACACATCTTGAGCAAATTAATAAAAATGTAATTGATATCGATAATGACAATCAAAAGCTGACACAAATTAATACACAACAAGAATTGGAGTTAAAGCAACTCAAAAGCGAAAACTTCACACTCAAAGAGAACAAACGAAGCGATGAATGGTTAAAAGGTGCAAGCATTCTTTTTGCTGGAATCGTTTTGGGCGCATCAATTCTGCCAAGATTATTGCGCTATCGTAATCAAAAACGTAGCTGGGGTCGCTATTAAATCAACAAGGAAACAATTATGAATGAAATTAGCATACGCCCGTTAGAAAAAGAAGATCTTCGCTTTATACATCGTTTGGACAATAACGCATCAATCATGCGCTATTGGTTTGAAGAACCTTACGAATCTTTTTTAGAACTATCTGATTTGTATGATAAACATATACATGACAAAACAGAGCGTAGATTTATTTTGCAAACAACAACCGACTCACAAGCCATCGGTCTTGCTGAATTGGTAGAAATTGACTATATCCATCGAAGAGCTGAATTTCAGATTATCATTGCGCCAAACCATCAAGGCAAAGGCTATGCAAGACCTGCGACAAAACTAGCTATGGATTATGCATTCCATACCCTAAATCTATATAAGTTATATCTAATTGTGGATGAAGCAAATGAGAAAGCCATCCATATTTATACAAAGTTAGGTTTTAAGATTGAAGGTACATTGCGCCACGAGTTCTTCTCGGCTGGTGCTTATCGTAATGCAATCCGCATGTGTATTTTCCAAAATGAATACATGAAAGCATTTGAAGGAAAAATATAGTACATGATGCAATTTATGCAGAGCTTTAAGCCATATTTATCACCTAAAATCTTAGCTGTTGGCTTTTTAAGCTTTGCCTCTGGTTTACCGATACTGATGACGCTATCCACATTAACTTATTGGCTATCAGTTTATGGAATTGATAAAAAAAGTATCGGTTTAATCAGTCTTGCAGGACTTCCCTACGTATTTAAATTTCTTTGGGCGCCTTTCTTAGATGAAAAACGCCCTTGGCTTCTTAACAAATTTGGCCGTAGAAAAAGTTGGATTATACTTTTTCAGGCTGCTTTAGCTTTGATATTTCTCTGCTTATCTTTTGTCAATCCAACGGAGCATATCAGCCTAATATCCATATTGATACTCTGTCTAGCAGTTACATCTGCGAGCCAAGACATTGTTATTGATGCCTACCGCATCGATTACTTAACCAACGAAGAGCAATCTTTTGGTTCAAGCCTATCTCAAATTACCTACCGCATTGCGATGCTAATTATGGGCGCGGCTGTATTATTTGCATCAGATTACTTAGCATGGCCTACTATTTTTCTATTAGTCGCTGCACTTTTTACAATTATCACGCTATCTACGCTACTTTTTATTAATGAAAATTCACAAAGCTCAGATACACCCATTTCAAATAAAATATCAGCACATTCTCAATTATCTGACTATATTTTAATACCCTTTAAAAACTTCATAGAACGCCCACAAGCGTTTCTAATTTTAATCTTCATATTATTATTTAAAATGCCCGATGCAATCGCTGGCGTGCTCATTTCTGCCTTCTACAATGAAATGGGTTATACAGGCGGACAGATCGGTTTAATCAGTAAAGTATATGGCTTAATTGCAACATTACTCGGCGCTTTTATCTCTGCACAAATCATCACAAAAATAAGTTTATATAAGGCTTTGATCACATCATCAATTTTAATGGGATTGACGAATCTCGGTTACTTATTAGTCCTACACCAACCAACGGTATTTTCATTAACCGTGGCAATTTCAATTGAAAATTTCATTGGTGGATTTGCAAGCGCAGTTTTCATTACCTACTTAAGTTTATTGTGTAATCGCTCTTATTCAGCCACTCAATATGCCATGTTAAGTGCAATTGCAGCCTTTTCATTGAGAATTTTTGGGTCATTCTCAGGCTTCGCTGTAGATGATTATGGCTGGCAGAATTTCTTTATATTTACAGCCTTCTTATTTATTCCTGCACTGTTTTTCTTGAGCTTAATTAAAAATAGCATTACGCAACTACAAAATAACCAGCATTAGATCTCACCCATCCATTTCAAACAATGACTATAATTTTTAAGCCAAAAAAATAGCCCCTATATAGGAGCTATTTTTTTAATACAAATAATTACTTAGCAACAATATTGACCAATTTCTTAGGCACAACAATCACTTTAACAACATTCAAGCCTTCTAAATGCTTCATTACAGATTCATTTGCCAATGCAGCCGCTTCGATTTCTTCTTTAGGAGCAGAAGCTGCAATCACAAACTCACCACGCAATTTACCATTCACTTGAACCACATAATTAATTTCATCACGCACTAATACTGATTCATCAACTTGTGGGAATGGTGCTGTTTCGATCGCACCTTCATAAATATGACTCCAGATTTCATGCGTAATGTGTGGAATGATTGGATACAACAAACGCAACATGATTGAGAAGCCTTCATTACGAACGTACATAGCTTCTTCACTATCATCTAACTCACCTAAAGCATTCAACATTTTCATACATGCTGAAATGACAGTATTGTATTGATAACGATCATAATCAAAGAGTGCTTTCTTCAACTCTTCATGAATCACACGACGAATATCTTTAGAAGCTTTATGTGAAGGTGCAAACTCTACTTTTTTCGCCAATGAGTCTTGATGCTCATAGCCAAAAACCCATAAACGTTTTAAGAAACGCTGAGCACCTTCAACACCAGAAACAGACCATTCTAATGATTGCTCTGGTGGTGCACTAAACATCATGAATAAACGCGCAGTATCAGCACCATATTCATTAATAATGAATTCAGGATCCACACCATTATTCTTAGATTTACTCATCTTTTGAACGCCGCCATAAATCACAGGCTCACCATCTGCTTTCAAAATATAAGTTGTTTCGCCATCTTTAACCACAGGCGTAACCTCATCCAAGTTATACCAAGTGTATCCCGTAGATGCATGACGGTAGAAAGAAGGTGAAATCACCATGCCTTGTGTTAATAAAGCTTTAAATGGTTCTTTTGGTGCTGTTGCAGGATCACCCAACAAACCTTCATCTCGCATCAACTTATGGAAGAAACGCGAATACAACAAGTGAAGGATCGCATGCTCAATACCACCAATGTACTGATCTACCGGCAACCATTTTTCAGCACGATCATCCAACATTGCGGTGTCACAGTTGTATGATGCAAAACGCGCATAATACCAAGATGAATCCATAAATGTATCCATTGTATCTGTTTCACGGCGCGCGGGCTTACCACAAGTTGGACACTCTATATTAATGAATGAATCCAATTTATTTAATGGATTGCCTGAGCCATCCGGAATCAAATCATTCGGCAATACAACTGGCAAATCTTTTTCTGGCACAGGCACGTCACCACAACTCTCACAATGGATAATTGGAATTGGACATCCCCAATAACGCTGACGAGAAATACCCCAATCGCGTAAACGATATTGCGTTTTAATGAATCCTAAATCTTTGGCTTCTAAGAATTTTGAAATCGCTTGAATCGCTTCATCAAATCCTAACCCATCAAACTCACCTGAGTTGATCAATGTGCCATGTTCAGCATATGCATCTTGCCATTTTGTATAACTTTGATCTTCTGCATTCACTTGAATGACTGGTTTAATTGGCAGGTTATATTTAGTTGCAAACTCAAAGTCGCGTTCATCATGTGCAGGAACTGCCATTACAGCACCTTCACCATAAGTGATGATGACATAGTTAGCCACCCAAACAGGCAATTTTTCTTGTGTAATTGGGTGAGTCACAAACTCACCAGTTGCCATACCTTTTTTCTCTTGTGTTGCAATGTCAGCTTCGTTAGTGCCGCCTTTTTTACACTCTTCAATGAATGCTTGCAACTCAGGATTATTTTTTGCCGCTTTTTGTGCAATTGCATGCTCTGGTGCAACCGCAACATAGCTTGCTCCCATCAAAGTATCTGGGCGAGTTGTAAACACACGCACTACCGAATCTTCTTCATAAGGAAAACCAATTTCCATCCCTTGTGATTTACCAATCCAGTTTTTTTGCATGATTTTGACTTGCAACGGCCAATCCGTCAAAGTATCTAAATCTTCTAATAATTCTTCTGCATAATCAGTAATTTTAAAGTAGTACATTGGAATTTCACGGCGCTCAATCTCAGCACCAGAACGCCACCCCTTACCATCAATAACTTGCTCATTCGCCAATACTGTCTGATCAATTGGATCCCAATTCACAATGCCATTTTTACGATAAATCACACCTTTTTCGTATAACTTCGTAAAAAACCATTGCTCCCAACGATAATAATCAGGTTCACACGTTGCTATTTCTCTATCCCAATCAAAACCAAAGCCCAAGAGCTTCAATTGGTTTTTCATATACTCAATATTTTTTTGCGTCCATTGATAAGGAGATACTTTATTATCAATCGCAGCATTTTCAGCAGGCATACCAAATGCATCCCAACCCATTGGCTGAAGCACATTAAAGCCTTTCATTGTCATATAACGGCTCATTACATCGCCAATTGTATAGTTGCGCACATGGCCCATATGTAGTCGACCAGATGGATAAGGGAACATTGATAGACAATAATAGTTCTCTTTGCCTTCTACTTGATCCGCCACTTTAAATGTTTTGTTGTTTTCCCAATAGGACTGTGCTGTTTTTTCAACATCTTGATGATGATAAGCTGGTTTCATACGACAATATTCCAATCTATTCAATTAAATAAAGAAAAGGGTCATTCTACCTTATTTTAAGGAGGATTGTGCGTTTTCTCAGAAGGCTCAGCATCATTTTTTATCACTGCAAAAAGTTGAAAATCGATTGATTTATCAACCTTCAAAGAAAAAAATAATTATCATTTAATAATTATTATCATTTATTAATGATTTCTATTAACATTTGTATTTTTTGTTGCTACAATATAATCTAGATAAGGTGATAAACAGTACAGAATATATATGCAAGCGATTTCCCCCAACATCCAAAGCCCTGTGCCAACGGATCACATTTGATAACCTCTTTAGTCAAATACTCTCCTCATGATCGCTTGCATATATTCCTTTCTCACCAGTGATTACAACTAATTAAACTCACAAAACTAATAATCATTGTTTCATAATTGAAACATTCGATGCATTTTTATCCTTTATAATGTCTTTTATTAATCTAATTATTAAAGGAACTATCATAATGAATGCTTATAAAATATTACGTAACCAAGAAAGAGGATTTGCATCTCACGGTTGGTTAAACAGTTATCACTCTTTTAGTTTTGCAAACTACTACAATTCTGAATGGATGAATTTTGGTGCATTACGCGTTATTAATGACGATACAGTCGCTGGCGGCAGAGGATTTGGCGCACATCCACATGATAATATGGAAATAATTTCTATTCCCCTCTCTGGTGATCTTGCTCACAAAGATAGCAACGGCAATGAAAAAGTGATCAAAAGCGGTGACATTCAAGTAATGAGTGCTGGCACTGGAATTGTTCACAGTGAATATAATGCCAATCAAGATCAAGAAGTTAATTTTTTACAAATTTGGATATTTCCAAATGAGAAAAATGTTAACCCGCGTTATCAACAAAAGACGATTAACTTTGATCATAGTAAAAATCATTTTTTAACCTTACTCTCACCAGATCGTGATCATGAAGAAACTGTTTGGATACACCAAAATGCATGGATCTCATTAGCAACGATAGAGACTAACAACAAAGCACACTACAAAAAACATGATAAAAGCAACGGCACTTTTGTATTTATCTTAGAAGGAGATGCTGAGGTACGAGCTGAAATGCTACATACCAAAGATGCGATTATGTTTGATGATCTCAATCAGTTTGATGTTATAACTAACAAAAACTCAGCAAAAGTATTAATTTTAGAAGTTCCGATGAATGCCTAAAATCTGAAATCCTGACTCATTGCGCCTAAATTTAATATTTAAATCTAAAATAGAAACACCATAAATGCGATTCATATCTTGATGAAAAGG
>CANRJX010000115.1 GCA_947631095.1 uncultured Wohlfahrtiimonas sp. | reverse complement strand
TAGCTCAGTCGGTAGAGCAGTTGGCTTTTAACCAATTGGTCGAAGGTTCGAATCCTTCATGACCCACCAATTTTATAACTTCTAGAATTTCTAGAAGTTTTTTTTTATCTGCTGTTGGAGAAGCTTGTGAGAAAGTTATTCCTTCTATCAGAAAATGATACAACGATAATTAATCAGTCACTACAATCATTACATCATCAATACACTGATTTAATTGTATTATCCCCTGATCCGAACATCTATATAGCCAAACCCTTGCATCATGCCAAAGGTTTACTTGGCCACACATTAAATATCATTGCCCTAGATTGTCGTTCGGGCTTTCCATTAGATTACTTTTTGTGTGCAGCCAATACTATACAAAAAGGTGGAGCGTTTATTATTATCTGGCAACAAAATGATAATGATGAACAAAGCGTACGGTTTCATACAGAAAAAATATCCACTCAAAACTTTCAAAATTATTTATATCACGGCTTAAAAAAATATAGTCTCCCTCTACCCTACTCACATGATTTATCGCTACCTAATTTAGATAAAAAATCTTTTAGTAAACTCAATATTGAACAGACATTAATACTGAAAAGTCTCAATAATCACAAGAAAGGCATCATTACTTTATTTGCACCAAGAGGCACAGGAAAATCGTTTCTGGTGAATCATTTTTTGCAATCACTCAAAGATGATTTCATCATCACAGCACCGAATCAAACTGCTTTAGAAGCCTATAAAAATACTCAAGTAAATTTTATGGCACCTGACTATCTTTTTCTCAATAACGAATTAATTAATAAAAGCTGGCTAATTATCGAAGAAGCGGCTCAAATGCCAATTGCACATTTAGAAAGATTGTCTAAACTTGCAAATAATGTGTTACTTGTATCTTCAATCGAAAATTATGAAGGCACTGGAAAAGGGTTAAAAGATAAACTTGCTGATGTTATTGATATTGATAAAGCATTCACACTCACTCATCAACACCGTTTCGAATCCCATGATGCTTTAGCATTATTCTGTAAGTACATCAGCCTACAAGATGAAATTAACCCTCAGTTAAATGATGGCATTATGTTATTTTCATCGCAAAATATTAGAGAGTTTCAAAGCAATTATGGGCTCGTAAAAGCTTTTTATCAGTTTATGAATCGATATCACTATCAAACCAATGCTCAAGATATCAGAAGACTATTTGACTCACCAGATCAATCGTTTGTGATCAAAGTTGATAATGGACGAATCATTGGTGGATTATGGGCTTTAGATGAAGGTTTACTAACTAAAGAACTGGCACTAGATGTATTTAACGGTTATCGCAGACCGAAAGGTAATCTTGTTGTACAAACATTAAGTGCCCACAGTTATTATCCAGAACTGATGACATTCAAAAGTCTACGTATATCTAGAATTGCTGTTGATATCAATCATCGTAAAGCCGGTATTGCTAAAAGCTTACTCAATCATCTGTATGAATATGCATCCATTCACCAATATGACTTTTTATCCACAAGTTTTGGTCTAACCGAATCTTTATTACAGTTTTGGACCGAATGTAATTTCACATGGATTCATATCGGATCTCATAGAGATAAAACCACAGGCCTTCATGCAGCTGTATTAATATTGCCCATAACATCCAAAATGCAACAAAAATTAAAATTTATGCAAACTAAATGGAAAAATGATGCATATCATCTATCAAATGCACCATTTATCCATAAAAGTGTGAAATTATTAGTTAAAAATCAAGGGCATATTGGTATGTACGATGCAGCAGATGAATCTGTTTTAAATGCTTTTTTTCATCATAAAAAGCCCAAGGAAGCAGTATTTTCAGCACAAATTAGGCAAAAAAACATATTAGACTAATAATTATACAGTTTTTCTTTAAAACAGATTTGACAAAGTATTCTCTCATACCTATAATGCAAACCTCTTCAAGAGACAACGCCGGTATAGCTCAGCAGGTAGAGCAACTGACTTGTAATCAGTAGGTCCACAGTTCGATTCCGTGTGCCGGCACCATGTAATAAAAAGCCCCGTTTAAGACGGGGCTTTTTATTTGTCTCAATTAAAATAAATTGCGCTATGATAATGAATAATTATATTTCACATCTATAATCTTTAAGTGGCATAAATGATATTTAAAAATCTCCTATCTAAAGTTCGAAAAAAATACTCTCACTTCAAAGTGAATCATGTAGATATTTATGGTATTTCACAACAATATCATTTTGACAAACAAACTAACCAATACCGCATAGAAATAGCAGATAGTAACCGTTTAGATGCTAATAATATCGTTTTATATTCATGGAATATTTATAAACAAAAACTTAATGATTCAATACCACAGCTATCTTATATGCTGAGTAAAGCAGATATAGTTTTACTCCAAGAAGCACGTGAGAGCGAAACATTACTATCCATCATTGAAAATAATCATTTCAAGGCCATTCATGTTGTTGCCTTTAAGGATGGCTATTACTCAAATGGAGTCATGACCATAAGTAAAATAGCACCTCTTGCATATACAGCACAAAAATATTCAGAACCTTGGATACGTTTTCCTAAATCAGGTTTAATCTCAACATACCAACTGACCGACGGTCATGAATTAATGGTAGCAAACTTCCATGCTGTAAATTTTTCAATAGGATTAAAAGACTTTACTCAACAATTACGCACAGTATTTGAAATATTACATAGCCACAAAGGCCCAATAGTACTTGGTGGAGATTTTAATACATGGAAAAAATCTAGATATCTATACGTCAAAAAAATGATTAAAGAACTAGAATTAAAAGAAATTAATTATCCTTTAGATCAGCGTACAAAAGTGATGGGAAAAATATTGGATCACATTTTTACTCGAGGTTTAAATATAAAAGAAGCCAAAACGTATAACATTTCAGCTTCTGATCATAATCCTATTCGTTTAAAACTATCTATCGAAGCATAGTTTTAAATAACTCCTTCATATGTGCTAATGCTTTCGCTCTGTGAGAAACTTGGTTTTTTTCAGATAACTCTAATTCAGCCATACTTTTATTTAAGCCATCAATAAAGAAGATTGGATCATATCCAAAACCACCAGATCCTACTTCTTCATTCAATATATGGCCATAAATACGGCCTTCTGCGATTAGAGGTGTTGGATCTTCAGCATCTCTAACAAATGCGAGTACTGAGATAAAAAATGCACCTCGATCTTCAACATTAACACCTTCAAGATTTTTCAATAATAATGCATTATTTGCTTTATCTTCTTTTTCAGGACTATATCGTGCTGAATAGATACCTGGCTGCCTTTTTAAATAAGGCACAACGATTCCAGAATCATCAGCAATTGCAGGCATATTTCCATACTTTGCAGCATGTCGTGCCTTTATAATGGCATTTTCAATGAAACTTAGACCTGTTTCATCAGCCTCAGAGATATTAAAATCGCCTTGTGGGCGTATTTTTATATCTAAAGAAGAAAATAATTCATTAAATTCACGAATTTTTCCAGCGTTATTACTTGCTAAGATAATATCCATTATTCAGTACCAAATACATCAATTGTAAAATATTGATCAGCTACTTTTTTATAACTGCCATCCGCTCTAGATTTTAAAATTGCCTCATTAAATTTATCAGCTAATGCATTATCACCTTTACGCACACCTATTCCAATACCGTCACCAAACACCTCTGGATTGTTATAATCTTCACCCACAAATTCAAGTGATTTATCATAACCTTTACGTAAATAACCATCATCTAATGCAACACTATCAGCAAACACTAAATCAATTCTACCTGAGTCTAAATCAAAAATAGCTTCATCTAAATTACGATAACTTCTAACATCGGCATACTTTGTAAACTCTTCATTTGCAAAAGTTTCATGAATAGTTCCACTTTGAACACCAATCGCTTTTCCTTTTAAAGTATTTGGATTAACTTCTTGATATTCTCCAATAATAGAAACAAATTTAGCAGGTGTTTGATAATATTTATTAGTAAAATCAATAGCTTGCTTGCGCTGATCTGTAATAGACATAGAAGCTAAAATGGCATCAATTTTTTTAGTATTAAGAGATGGAATCAATGCATCGAACTCAACTTGAACAATTTCACATTTCAAATCAACTTGTTCACAAAATAATTTTGCAAGATCTGGTTCGAATCCACCTAAGGTTTTATCAGGATTCATATAACTAAATGGAGGATAAGATCCCTCAATACCTATTTTGACAACATCTTGAGCACTTACTAGAGATGTGGTTAATGCAACAGCCAATAGAATTTTTTTAAACATCATCTTATTCCTATTTATTAATAACTCTTTATATATATAGGATGATGATGAGTTTGACAAGTTATCCACAAAATAACAAATTATAATAATAAATTCATAATGATAGCTATCATTATGATTGTTAATAAAAACTGTAAAACAGAATATATTTCTTTTGTATAAAAAAAGGAATTATTTATACACTTAATATGCATAGATCTTTCAATATTGTTATCCACATATTTATTAACAATTTAATTCTTAATTTATTAATTTTTAATGCTCATCTTTATTCTTTTATATTATATATATTAATAAAATAGATGATGATAAGCATTGGTTTTTATCCACAAATAATTAATAATATCCATATAAAACAAATATTTAAATACATATATACTTGTGGATAAATATGTTTTAATTTAATTAAATATTTTGTGATAAGTTTTGAGTTTATTTTTAAACAATCTATCTTCATATTTACAATCAAAGTTATCCACAGAGTTATCCAAAAATTCTTAAAATCAACTCGAAAGCAAAGATAATAAATGTAAAAAAGAAGAGAAATGTAAATTTAGCATTTGTTTGATATATTAAACACGATAAGAAAAGTTAAATGAATCTTTTGATAAGTGTGTGATTTAAGGTAAAATGCCCGTTTTAAACAATATGTAGATGAGACATAACTTCAAAAAATATCAATTAGATAACTTGTGTAAACAGTTTATTTAAAGATATTTAGCTAGCCATTATGATTAATCGGCTGCTTAGTATGTGGCCAACGACCTATTCTGTTTTTTTGCATTCTTAGCTATGAGGTAAATCATGGATCAACTTCAGATATTACAACCATTTTCAGATTGGGTTTCAGATGTACTGGTTGATATACCAGATGAAACAGTAGCTTTCGTTTTCAATATTTATGAAGAAGATGATGTTTATTTAGTTGATATAACTGGAACAAAAGAGTTTGACTCAAATGATGAAAAGTGGACAGATGAAATAAACTGGGACTCAGGTGAGGAATTGTTTATTATTCCTAAAGAGAAATTTGAAGGAGACTGGGAAGATATACATGATACATTGGCTGAAGCATTAGAAGCGTTAATCGAAGCTGATACAGAGCTATCCGATGCATTGTGTGATTCAGATGCTATAGCGATAGGCTTTATTGATGGTGATTTAGAAATAATATGGCAAGAAGAATGAAAATAAATATAAAAATGTATAAGGCTTTTTTTTCTATCGCATTTGGTTCATTGCTACCATTTAGCTCTATGGCGACATTGAGTGTTAGCTATGATCAAGTCAATTATCAAGAATTGCCTATGACAGTTTTATATCCTTTTTCTTACCAAGGTTTAGTTTCAGTGGGTGAAAATAACTTTTCATCTTCCATGAGTTACCTGCCAAAAATACTGCCCAATTACTGGGATGTTGTAGTTGTGGGTAGAGATATTTTAGAGCAGGAGTGTCATTCTGATGGGCAGTTAGAGGCGCTCGATTATGAAAAGTTTCCTCATAAAGAATTATTAACTGTGAGTGCTGTGCAGAAATGTGGTGTTGGTTTTAGTGTATTAGGCGTAACATTAAACTACTCTTTGTTGCACAAATATGGCGTGCCACCTACACATTGGGTTGATTTATTTGACTTTAATCGTTACCCAGGAAAAAGAGCACTACCAAAACAAGCTAAGTATTTATTTGAAGCCATTTTGCTGGCTGATGGCGTGCATCCAGATTATGTTTATCCATTATTAGCAACCCAAGAGGGACAAGATCGAGTATTTAATAAACTCGATCTAATTTATGATGATATTTTGTGGTGGAATGATGTTAACAATTTAAAATTATGGCTTGAACAAGGCTTGGTTGCTATATCTGTTGCGCCTGATGGTGCTATGCTTGCAAAAGATGGTATAGATACAATAGGGGTTTCTAGATACCAAGTTTTGTATGAGATGAAATACTATGCGATGTTAAAACACTCTAAGCAAAAAGATATCGCATATGCATTTATATCTTATGCCACTCAGCCTGAACAGCAGTTGAAATTAACGAATGCCCAATATTATGGACCAACAATTAAACAAGCAACTTCTTTGGTAAGTTCTGATGTCTCTGGCTATATCACGAATACACCTAAAAATTTGCAGCATGGTGTTTTAATTGATTATGATTTTTATGCTAAGCACGGAAAAGAATTGCAAATACGCTTTGATGAGTGGTTGGCGAGTAAAGAGGTTCCTGTTAAAAAAGTTTTGATATCAACTTTAGAGAGTTTAGATACAAAATTAGTGCCAAATGCTCAAGAAAATGAAGATGGCTTGTCCTCTGATCTAGATTCAGAGTTTATTGGGCCATTACCAAATGTTGTGTCTGAAGATTTTGTTGGTCCTCAACCTGTTGATTATATTGATGAAGATGGGAT
>CANRJX010000114.1 GCA_947631095.1 uncultured Wohlfahrtiimonas sp. | reverse complement strand
ATTTCGCGTTCCATTATGCTTTTTCTACCGCAATGAAGCTAACTCCTGAGCAAGATGCTATTCTTGCAATTGATGCTAATTTAAAAGTTAACGCCGTTGCCGGTTCGGGCAAAACGACGACTATCATTGCATACGCAAAATCCCGCCCTGTCGATTCTAAAATTCTCTATTTAGCCTTTAACCAAACTGTTAAACAAGAAGCCATTCATCGTTTCAAGCAAGAAGGTTTATACAATGTAACAGTTGAAACTGCTCACTCTTTGGCTTTTCGCTATATTGTTAGGCGTTGTGGTTATCAAATAAAAAACAATGGATATTCCATTCCTGAAATGGTCAATGTTCTAGAATTACAATCTTCAATGCCCATTCAGCGTGCTTATCTCTTTGCACATCACATTGATAAATTGCTTCGTCTATATTGCAATAGCTCTGTTAAAAGTGCTGATGAACTCGATTACAAAGCATTGCTAAGTGATGATAAAGCTAAAGCATTTGTAGATGCTAACTACGCTGAAATTGTTGATTACACTCGTGCATTCATTCGTAAAATGAACCAAGCAGAGATTGAAATCACTCATGATTTTTATCTCAAAAAATTTCAATTGGTTCGCCCAAACTTACCTTATGACTATATATTTTTCGATGAAGGCCAAGATGCATCCTCGGTGATGTTGGATATTTTTTTACAGCAATCTGCTAAAAAAATGATTGTAGGTGATCTTCATCAGCAAATTTATAGTTGGCGTCATGCGGTCAATGCTTTAGAAGAAACAGACTTTACAACCTTTCCATTAACGAAAAGCTTTAGATTCCATGCTGATATTGCACTGTTAGCAGAATCCATTTTGGAATGGAAAAGTTACTTACAAATTAAAGATGAATTAGCCATTCAAGGGATTGGCAAAACTGAAAATAAACACCAAAAAATTGTCTTGGGAAGAACCAATTTAGGTTTATTAAGAGAAGCGATTCGCTATATCCACGATCCTTCTTTAACAGGTTCAATTTATTTTGAAGGTAGCATTAATGCTTATACACATACTGAAGAAGGAACGTCTTTGTATGATGTTGTTAATCTACATTTAGGCAAATTTGATAAAATTCACAATCCGATGATCAAATCTTTCACAAGCTTAGAGATGCTTGAAGAATATGCTGAAGAAACAAATGATACTCAGTTAAAAATGCTCATCGAATTAGTACGATTATATGGCGCTAAAATTTTTGGTGTGATGAAAAAACTAAAAGATCGTCTAATGAATAAAGAAGATAAAGATTCAGCCGACTTGCTTTTTTCAACGGTTCATCGCAGTAAAGGATTAGAATATGATGAAGTCTACTTAGTGGAAGATTTCATCACTGAAGATGAAGTTAAACGCTTATCTAAAAATTCAGACTCTATTCAAAATTTAAAAATTATTGAAGAAATCAATCTTTTGTATGTTGCAATTACTCGTGCAAAGCATACTATTTACATTCCTGAAATCATGTTGCCGAAAGACTTTCCACAGTTACCACATATCCGCATCATGAGTCCAAAAATACGTGTGAATTATTTACAAGAATTTTATAACCTGGGGAGGTCATAATGTGGATCATTTATCATAATCAAGATTGCTCTAAATCTCGTGCCGCTTTCGAATTATTAAATAGCAAAGGGATTGAATTCAGAGTTGTTAACTATTTGGATAATCCTCCTAGTATCGATGAACTCACTGATATTTGCCAAAAGCTCAATGGTGACATTGAATCCATGGTTCGTAAAAAAGAGGTGGATTTTATACCATTTGAGGCTTCTTGGAATACGTGGGATTTAGAACAAAAAGTAGAGTTTATCTCACAAAATATTCATTTATTAGAGCGCCCTATTCTTGTGAATGAAACCACTGCAAAAATCGGCCGCCCTGATCATACCGTTCTCTTTGAGTTATTCGAGGAAGCATAATGCGTTATTTCTTTTTAATTGGCGGTCTATTTTGCTTATTAGCTGTGATGTTAGGTGCATTTGGAGCGCATGCATTAAAAAATGACCTTAGCGAATATGGTCTTAGTCTATGGGAACGTGGAACTTATTACCAAATGACACATGGCATTGCGATTATCATCAGTTCACTAGCAGCATTTCTCTTCAAAACTAAACGTTTATTTTTTGTTGCCAACTGTCTATTCACAATTGGCATTATCTGTTTTTCAGGCAGTTTATATACCATTGCGCTCACAAATATCACGATGTTTGGCATGATTGCTCCAATCGGAGGTTTATCATTAATGCTCGCTTGGTTACTGTTTTTGATTGGTTGTTTCAAATTTTCTTCAAATATTGTTATTCCTAAAGGGGTTTAAATTATGTTGGATGCAATTACTGCGCTTTCTCCACTCGATGGACGTTATTCAAGACAAACATCGCCATTGCAAGGACTTATGAGTGAATATGGCTTAATTAAAGCACGTATCACTGTAGAAATTGAATGGTTCATCGCATTATCAGAAAATGCGGGCATTCCTGAAGTACCAAAATTTTCAGAAGAAACTAACCAAGCATTACGCAATATCTACATTAACTTTGCACCAAGCGATGCTAATGCAGTCAAAGAGATTGAAAAAACAACAAATCATGACGTTAAAGCTGTTGAATACTGGTTAAAAGATGCATTTAAGTCAGTGGCTGAAGTTGCACAATACTCAGAGTTTTTACATTTTGCATGTACATCTGAAGACATAAATAACTTGTCTTATGCTTTGATGTTAAAAGAAAGTGTAAATACTGTTGTCATGCCTGAATTATCAGCAATCATTGAAACATTGCGCGCAATGGCACATCAATTTGCTGAAATTCCATTATTGTCTCGTACACATGGTCAATCAGCAACGCCTTCAACATTGGGTAAAGAAATTGCAAACGTTGTTTATCGTTTAGAACGCCAATACAAAGCGTTAAATACATTTGAATACTTCGGTAAAATCAATGGTGCTGTAGGTAACTATAATGCTCATATGGTTGCGTATCCTGCAGTTGATTGGGAAGCGCATGCGCAAAACTTAGTTGAAAATCATTTAAAACTCAACTTCATGCCCTACTCAACACAAATCGAACCACATGATTACGTGGCAGAATTATCACACATCATGAGCCGTTCAAATACAATCATGATCGACTTAGCACGTGATATTTGGGGTTATATCAGCCTTGGTTACTTCAAACAAAAAGTGATCGAAGGTGAAGTTGGTTCTTCAACAATGCCACATAAAGTTAATCCAATTGATTTTGAAAACGCTGAAGGTAACTTTGGTATCGCTAATGCATTATTCACACATTTTGCGGAAAAATTACCAATCTCAAGATGGCAACGTGATTTAAGTGACTCAACTGTATTGCGCAGCTTAGGCTCAGCATTCGGTTACACTTTAATTGCTTATAAGAGCTTACAAAAAGGTTTAGGCAAATTAGAAGTGAATGAAGCTGTAATCAGTAATGATTTAGATTTGAACTGGGAAGTATTAGCAGAACCAATCCAAACAGTTATGCGCCGTTACAATATTGAGTCTCCATATGAAAAATTGAAAGCGCTAACACGTGGACAAAAAATCAGTGCAGAAAAATTATCATTATTCATTGATACATTAGACATGCCTGAAGATGTAAAAGTCGAATTGAAAAAATTAACGCCTCACAACTATATTGGTAAAGCTGTTGAATTGGCTAAAAAAATCTAATTTTATAAAATAGCAAAAAGAAACCACATCAATGATCTTGATGTGGTTTTTTATTACCTTGATATAATCAAATCTCACATTCATTCATTGGACAATATTCATGAAAAAAGTTGGCATCATCGTTGTTTTTTACAATTTGAGTCACTATGTACAAGAGTGTTTAAACTCAATTAAAGATCAAACATTTACTGATTTTAAATGCATCTGTATAGATGATTGCTCTACTGATGATACTTTTGAAAAGCTACAACAATTTTGCGCACAAGATTCTAGATTCTCTGCAATCCAAAATGAAAAAAACTATGGTTCACCTTGTCATTCTCGTAATGTAGGGATTGATAATGTCAGTGATTGTGAATACTTTATGCTAATGGATGGCGATGATCTTTTTCATCCACAAGCAGTAGAGATTTGTGTCAATGCATTAGATCACAAAACAGAATTAGATTTTGTTGCATTTGATAAGTTCACATTTAATCATTTAACTGAACTTCCATCTCAGCAATATGATGTCAATAATATAAAAGTGACTGACTATCACAATGCATTAGAACTATTTTTGAAACGTGATCCTTTATCTCCGCAGCCAAGCGCTTGGAATAAGTTATATCGCTATGATCGATATAAAAACTTTCGCTTTTATGAGGATATTTTTTATGAAGACGATTATATGTATGCGCTACAAATTTTTGCCAAGACCAATACTTTTGGCAGAATAGATTTACCACTTTATTTTTATCGTCGTCATGAAGCAAGCGTAACATCAGGTTTGCGTGCAGAACGCTATCTCAATGATGCCACAACCCGTTTAAAGCATACTTATGATTACTTTATTGCTGGTAATAACATTCCTAGAAACGTTGAAAGCTTATTTAAACAACAAATGGCCAATGATGCTTATCGTATGATTATCAGTAAAATTATCCGAAAAACTAAAGGTAAAGAATTACGCGCTCATCTTATCCCAATTGCTCAAAAAAACTTTCAAATGTTGATAGATAATCAAGTGATCAATTTAAATGATTTAAGCTTTGGCAATCGCTTAGTGACCAAAGCATTTTTAAATGATCAATTAAACTTGGCAAAATTCTTAGCAAAGATATTTGGATAACTATTCATTAATACGCTTCAATACACATAGCAACAAAAATACTATCATAATAAATAGGCAATCAATAATGACAAAAAATGAGATAGACCCAAAAAAATGTAATGACATGGATAATAATGACAACATTCCAAGCTATCTATCAGAAGTTTATAATTGGGCATATGTCAAACCTAAATGTGTGAATTGTTTAGATCATGATCTTGTTGTTTGGCCACTTTTGTTTTTGAATGCAGGTCGTTTAATGCAACGTTACTTAAATTTAATAGAACCTGGTATGAAAGTATGGCAAGTGGCACATGTCTATGGATCATTAGTGACAGATGTAGCGAAAAAAGTTGGTGATCAAGGTGAGTTTTATCTAACTGATTGCACACCGACACAATTAACCCAAGCACACAAAAAACTTGATTCATTCACGAACACAACAATTATTCAATCAACTGCTGAAAATTATGTGGCGGATGAATCTTTTGATTTGGTCTGTAGCTTTATGCTCTTGCATGAAGTACCGGATGATATCAAAACACAAGTTGTAGATAGAATGTTAAATAATGCCAAAGAATCAGGAACAGTTCTGTTCATTGATTATCATAATCCTAAAAAATATTGGCAACCTTTTAGAACAATTTTAAAACTCATCAATCGATATTTAGAACCATTTTCCAATGCATTATGGAAAAATGAAATCAAAAGCTATGCAAGTAATGCAGATGAATTTGAATGGACAAAAGAAACTATATTTGGTGGTGTTTATCAAATTGTTATTGCGAGACGCAAACTGTTTTCATAAAAATAAAGGCATCAGAACCATTGAATCCTGATGCCTTTGCAGCAATCACTTAGATGACTAATTTCTCAATTCTTTTGGTAAAGGAAATACGATCGTTTCAGGATTTTCATCAATACTTTCTTGAAGAATCGCACCTTCTTTTTCTAAAAGCTCAATCACTTCTTTGACTAAAATTTCTGGTGCTGATGCACCTGCAGTAACACCGATATTTTCATGACCTTCTAAAATAGACAAGTCAATATCAGCAGCTCGATCAATCAGATAAGCAACAGCCCCTTCTTTCTCCGCAAGTTCACGCAAACGATTTGAGTTAGAGCTATTTTTAGAGCCCACAACAAAAATTAAAGAACATTTTTCAGATAAATTACGCACTGCATCTTGGCGATTTTGTGTTGCATAACAAATATCATCCTTTTTGGGTGCTGCAATTACTGGGAAGCGATCACGCAATTTATCAATAATTTCTTTCGTATCATCAATTGATAAAGTTGTTTGCGTAACATAACTAATATTATCTGGATTATTGATCACAATCTTTTCTGCATCTTCCAAGTCTTCAACTAAATAGATTTTTCCACCTAAAGACTCATCAAACTGCCCCATTGTGCCTTCAACTTCTGGATGCCCAGCATGACCGATTAAAATAGTATCACGAGCATTTTTAGCATCTCTCGTTACTTCCATGTGCACTTTTGTTACTAATGGACAAGTTGCATCAAATACTTTTAAACCACGGCGCTGTGCTTCTTCTTGCACCGCTTTAGAAACACCATGAGCTGAAAATATTACAATATTGTCATCTGGAACTTCATCCAATTCTTGAACGAAAACAGCACCACGTTCACGTAAACCATCCACAACAAATTTATTATGAACAACTTCATGACGCACATAAATTGGGGCACCAAACTGTTCTAGTGCTCTTTCTACTATGCCGATCGCACGATCAACACCCGCACAAAATCCACGTGGATTCGCTAAATATATTTTCTTAGTCATGGGATGAACGCTCAATAAAAGAAGATAGAATAACCAAACCCGCTCCCACAGATACGCAAATGTCAGCCACATTAAAAATTGGAAAGTGGTAACTACCAAATTGAACACTGATAAAGTCAATCACTTTTTCAATTCTGATGCGGTCGATCACATTACC
>CANRJX010000113.1 GCA_947631095.1 uncultured Wohlfahrtiimonas sp. | reverse complement strand
TTGGAATCCTTTGTTGATAATACAAATTTGCCACTTGGTGTCACATCCACTTGCGTTAAGAGAGTATTTAATAATACGCCTCTAGTCGCATTATCATCAGACACAATACTTGAAAAAGAATATGAAGCCTCTACTATATTTTTTTCAATATCTTCAATCTTCTGTACTGACTTTATTATTCCGCCATTCAATGTAATTTCAATTGGCTTACCAAGCATATTCTGATTAATCGTCGCAGCTTTAATTAACTGTATACCAGTTGTCTGATTCGCTTGATCAACTATGCTCCCTGTTGTTGGCATGGCACCACTTGCCATTCCAGAAGCTACAATATCAATCTTACTTCCAGCATTAGATTTTGATAGGTTTTTAACATTTAAAACATGTGCTTTATCTGAACCTGCAAAACCAATATTAACCGTACCACCATTTAAATCTAAATTACCAATCGTTCGATTTGCTGTTGTTGCTACAGTTGATGCATTTGATCCCAATACTAAAGTTGCATTAGTAATCGCATCACTGTTTACTTTCTGGTTAACATCAATTTGTCCATTGACTAATGAAATTTTACCCGTAAATGCATTCCCCGTAGCAGCACCAAAAGCTAATTTTTTAGCGGCGCCCTTTAAATCAACCTTAACATCTCCATCACCTGTTAATTTATTATTAATCACTTCAGAATTAGTATTCAAAACACCTGCTACATTTAGAGCTCCTTTCCCCAAATGAGTAGCAATCTTTTCAGCATTTACGGAACTATTTTTTGTGATATCCCATGCACCCGAATAATCGGTATTTGCACTAGTTACGGTAATATTTTGACCCGTTGTTGCTGTTTTTCCAGCACCAGATAATACATTATTAAAGATTGCACTATTGAAATCTAAAGATAAAGTGCCAGGGTTATTAATAGTAATTTTTCCATTACTTGCACCTTTAGCATTTGTTAAAGCCTACTTTCCAGCGTTGATGGTTGTACCACCTGTGTATGTATTCGCTCTACTTAAAGTAACTTGACCTGCTCCATTTTTAGTGACTTTACCCACACCAGAAATAAGACCTGCAACAGAGGCATTATTAGAACGATTAAAAATTAATTCAGAGGTTGTCGCGACTAAACTCACGTTTCCTGTAATGCTTCCTGTTAAACCACCATCACCCAACTCTAGCGCACCAGTTTTAACCTCTGCGCCCGCTGTATTAGTACTGTTACCTGTTAATGTTAACTTACCTTGACCGGAATGAATAAGTTTACCTAAACCTGTCACCGCTCCTGCATAAACCGCACTATCACTACGATTAAATTCTATTGCAGAACCTGCTGCTGCAACATTAACGTTACCTACAATTGCACCGCTTGTCCCACCTTTACCTACTTGCAATACACCAGTATTTACAAGTGTCTCGCCCGTATAAGTATTGTTGCCTGTAAAGATTAACCTACCTGCGTTTGCGTGAGTAACTTTGCCAATCCCTGAAATTACCTTGCTATATTCATACCCATTGTTACGATCAAAAATAAGCTGAGATGGAAGCGACTTCAAATTAATATTACCTGCAATGCTTCCAGAATTACTCGAATTTTGCCCTAGTTGCAAAGTTCCTGTTTGGTCTATAATTGTCTGATTAGTATAAGTATGATCCTGAATAAAAATAGTTTTACCCGCCAATACCTTCACACTAGAGTTTGCATTAACATTATTAGCGCTCTGGATAATATTATTAAAAACATAATTATTGTTTGTATGATTGAATATAAGTGCAGCTTCACCCTCTTTAAAAATAATAGTAGCAGGCTTACCAATATCAACCACACCTTTATTATTTGTAATGCTTTTCAGAGTAGAAATTGTACCCGGTGCAGCAGCAGCCTGACCTTCATTAGCACCTATAATCAAATTAACATTAGAGTTAGCACGCCCTAACTCTATGAGTTTTGACTTTACGTTCAATTGTCCGCCATCTTTGACAATAACTTGCCCTGTAGAATTAGAAAACTCTCCTATAAAAAAATCCCGAGAGTCTACGTTGAATTGTGAATTAGTACCTTCAATTGATAAGGTTATATTAGTACTCTTATCTCTAGAAACAATTACATAGTTATTTGCTGTAGCATTGACGACACCACCATTCGTTATATATAACGCCGAGTTCTTAATACCAGATCCAGACCCAACGTATACACCACCTATCATCAAGAAGCCTTCTGTGTTCAAAGTAGAGTTATTAACTTCAAGCACACCCTCATTTCCTAAGCGAACAGCTGGATAGTCGGACCGATCTCCTTTAATCGTTAACATTGCTTGATTTTTTATAGTCAATTTACCATTTTGAATCACAAACTCTCTCACATTTCCCGGAGCAGTTGGAACTAATACATTCATATCAAGAAAGTTTTCTTTAACATCATTTTCTTTTGATAATGGATCCCAAGGTTTATCATTAATTGTAATTTTCACACCAGATGTTATGTCATAGTATTCACCAGATGTTACTTGAGCTAATGCGCTGGTGAACAAAAAGCTTGTCATTAATGCACCAATCGTGACTTGTTTGATTAAGCCGTTATTATTCTTCGCCAATTCAGACACAACTTCTTTGCGTCCTGTATTTTTATTAAAAATAATTTTGTATGCTTTGTTCATAATATTATTGCCCTAATGTTTTAATTATCAATTAATGCTATTTATTTATTTGGATTATTTAATAGTTAATAACATAACAAGAGCATTTTATAAAAACAACTATTTATTGATTTAAGTTAAAATATATAAAATATTTAATAATTATTGAATAAATGATATTACTGAACCAGCATTTATATACTTGTTATAAAAGATAAAAATCAGGATATAAGTGAGCATTATGTTGCAAATATATTGCGACAATTATTAGGTTGTTTTAAAAAATCAATCCATCATTTAAATACCGTTCAACAATAATTGCAGCAGAGTGTGCATCTAATTGACCTTTTTTATTTTTTTTAGATGGTTTCATATACTGCTCGCTCTCTTTAGAGGATAATCGCTCATCCACTTCTACAACAGGCAAGCCAAAACGACCATGTAAACGATTAATAAACTTACGAATTTTCTTCATATGTTCAGTTTCTGTACCATCAGCTGTATAAGGCATCCCAACAACAATGAGCGTTGGCGTCCATTCCTTCAAATATTTCTCAACCTCATTCCAATCAGGCTGCCCTTCATTGGCTTTCAAAATAGCGATGGGCTGTGCCGTATTTGTTAATCGATTCCCCACAGCCATACCAATATTTTTAATGCCATAATCAAAACCAAGAACAATCTCTTCCATAATTTTTATCCCCTTTTGACTTTTCCAAATAAAAATACTCTGCAAAAGCAGAGTATTAATTATCTAATATTTAAAGATTAAGTATTAATTAAATGATTTACGTGCATTCGCAAACATTCTGTACCAACCACTAAACTCATTCCAATCTTCAGGTTTCCAGCTCAATTGATCTCGCTGATAAACACGCTCAGGATGTGGCATCATAATTGTTGCACGGCCATCCACAGATGTTACACCTGCGATCGCATTCGGTGAACCATTAGGATTCAATGGATAACGATCAGTAATTTGACCCAAACCATCCACATAGTTCAATGCAACATTTACATGATCAATATTTTTGCCATCAAATTGTGCACGGCCTTCACCATGACTCACAACGATTGGCATAACAGATCCTTCCATACCATTTAAGAAGATTGACGGAGATTTGGTCACTTCAACCAAGCTTAAACGCGCTTCAAACTGTTCTGAGTTATTGCGCATGAAACGTGGCCAATGTTCAGCACCTGGAATAATTTCAGACAATTGGCTCATCATCTGACAACCATTACAAATACCTAAACTCAAAGTATCTTCACGCTCAAAGAATGATGCAAAGTGCGCGTGTAATTTTTGATTAAACAAAATTGTTTTTGCCCAACCTTGACCCGCGCCCAATACGTCACCATAGCTGAATCCACCACAAGCAGCCAATGCTTGGAAGTCTTCCAAAGATACTCTGCCTGCAATCAAATCGCTCATATGAACATCTTGTGCTTCAAATCCAGCTTTATTGAATGCCGCAGCCATTTCAATGTGACCATTCACACCTTGCTCACGCAAAATAGCAATTCTTGGCTGTGCACCTTTGTTAATGTATGGCGCTGCGATATTGTCATTCACATCAAACGTAGTTTTTGCAAAGAGTTTTTTCAACTCAGGCTCTTCGATCAATTTGAATTCGCTGTCTGCTGATTCAGGATTGTCGCGCAAGCGTTGCATGTGATAGCTCACTTCAGACCAAGCTTTTTGTAAATCAAAGCCTTTTTCATTTAAAATTTCGATATTGCCTGCTGAAATTTTCAACGAATACTCATCTTGCAATTCGCCCACAACATGAATTAAATGCTCGATACCTAAATCTTTTGCTAATGCTTTCATTGCATCAACAAATCGATGATCAATTTGTAATACAGCACCTAATTCTTCATTAAATAATGCTCTTACCACTGATTCATGCTCAGATGATCCTGCTTCTACTGACAATACAGATGCTAAATCTAATTTAACGCCTTTTTGGCCTGCAAACATCATTTCAGCAACTGTCGACAATAAACCACCATCACCACGATCGTGATATGCCAATACTTGATCATTTGCGATCAATGATTGCATCAATTTAAAGAAAGCATCTAAATGTGTGCTGTCAATATCAGGAGAAACATCTGATAACTCACCATTCACCTGCGTTAATGCACTACCACCCAAACGACCTTTACCTGCTCCTAAATCGATTAAGAATAATGAGCTGTCTGCAACATTTTGCAATTCTGGCGTAATTGTTTTACGAACATTCTCAATCGGTGCAAATGCTGTAATCACTAAAGATAAAGGTGCAGTCACTGATTTCTTTTCACCATTTTCTTCCCACACAGTATTCATAGATAATGAATCTTTACCCACAGGAATAGATAATGACAATGACTGACAGAAGTTAGAAACAGACTCTACCGTACGATATAGTTTTTCATCTTCACCTTCTAAGCCACATGGTGCCATCCAGTTTGCTGACAACTTAATCTTATTCATTGGACCGATGTTAGTCGCAGCAATATTGGTAATCGCTTCACCAACAGCCATACGGCCTGATGCAGCTGCATCAAACAATGCCAATGGCGCTTTTTCACCCATTGTCATCGCTTCACCATGCAATGTATCAAAACCCATTTTGGTTACAGCAACATCTGATACAGGCACTTGGTAAGGGCCAACCATTTGATCTTGATAAGTTAAACCGCCCACTGTGCGATCACCAATCGTTATCAAAAAGCTCTTATTCGCCACTGTAGGTAAACGCAATACATTATACGCACTTTCAACAATATCAATTTTGTTCGCATTGAATGGAACAATCTGTGTTTCTACAGTGTTATCGATACGCGTTGTTTTTGGTGGTTTACCCAACAATACATCCAACGGTAAATCTACAGGCTCATCGTTAAACAATTCATCTTTAACTTTTAAGAGACCATCATCTGTTGCTGTACCAACGACTGAGAATGGACAACGCTCACGCTCACACAATACTGTAAAACGTTCTAAATCTTCTGGAAGAATCGCCAAAACATAACGTTCTTGTGCTTCATTACACCAGATTTCCATAGGGCTTAAACCCTCTTCTTCTAAGTGAATTGCACGAAGATTGAAGATTGCACTTCTGCCTGCATCATTGACTAATTCAGGAAATGCATTTGATAAACCACCAGCGCCTACGTCATGAATAGAAATGATAGGGTTTTCATCACCCAACTGCCAACAACGATCGATTACTTCTTGTGCGCGATGTTCGATTTCAGGATTGCCACGTTGTACCGAATCAAAATCTAGATCTGCACTATTGGCACCTGTTTCCATACTTGATGCAGCACCGCCGCCTAAACCGATCAATAAGCCCGGTCCACCCAACTGAATTAGTAAAGCACCTGCTGGGAAAATCCCTTTTTCTACTTGTTTTGCTTGGATATTGCCTAAGCCACCCGCAATCATAATAGGTTTATGATAACCACGCACTTTGCCTTGGAAAGGCGCTTCAAATGTACGGAAATATCCCAATAAGTTTGGACGACCAAATTCATTATTAAACGCTGCACCACCCAATGGACCATCCATCATGATGTCAAATGCACTGCTAATACGATCTGGTTTGCCGTAACTACCATTCTCTTGATATTGTTCCCAAGGTTGAACGTAGTTAGGAATTTGTAAGTTAGAAACGCTGAAACCTGTTAAACCAGCTTTTGGACGCGCACCACGACCTGTTGCGCCTTCATCACGAATTTCACCGCCAGCACCTGTTGATGCGCCTGCAAATGGAGAAATCGCTGTTGGATGGTTATGAGTTTCCACTTTCATCACAATATGCGTTAACTCTTCATTATAGTTATACACATGATTTTGTGATGCTGGATAAAAACGAGGAATGGTGTAACCTTCGATCACAGAAGCATTATCTTTATAGGCAACCACTGTCCCTTCTGGCGTTTTTTCATGCGTATCTTTGATCATTCTGAACAATGATTTTGGCTGCGCTTCGCCATTTAAAATAAAGTCAGCATTGAAAATTTTATGACGACAATGTTCTGAGTTCGCTTGTGCAAACATCATCAACTCAACATCATGAGGATTTCTACCTAGCTTTTGGTAGTTTTCATATAAATATTCAATTTCATCTTCAGACAATGCAAAACCAAAAGTTTTATTGGCATCAATCAAGGCTTGAATGCCTTGACCTTGAATATCAATTGACTCATAAGTACGTGCTTGCGCATGATTGAACAATTGTTCTGCTTC
>CANRJX010000112.1 GCA_947631095.1 uncultured Wohlfahrtiimonas sp. | reverse complement strand
GGGCACTTTGGTAAGAAAGGTGTAATCACTGCGCTAATGCCTGAGCTTGGAAAATTAAGCCCAGAAGAAAAAAAAGTGAGAGGGGCGGAAATTAATGCCGTTCGACAAGAAATTATTAGTGCGTTGGATAGTAAAAAGGTTGCGTTAGAAGACGCGCTTTTATTAGAAAAATTAGAATCAGAAAGAATTGATGTCACTCAGCCAGGTAGAGGGCAAGCAGAAGGCGCTCTTCATCCAATTACGATTACATTAAATAGAATTAAATCATTATTTGGTTCATTGGGTTTTGAAGCTGTAGAAGGACCTGAAATTGAATCGGCTTTTTATAACTTTGAAGCTTTGAATATTCCTGAGCACCATCCCGCACGCGGAATGCATGACACATTTTATTTTAATTCAAATATGTTATTAAGAACGCATACATCGAATACTCAAATTCATGTTATGCAGGATCAAAAACCGCCGATCCAAATGATCGGATATGGTCGAGTGTATCGCTCTGACTCAGATCAAACACATAGCCCGATGTTCCACCAAGTGGAAGGGTTAGTAGTCAATAAAACAGCAAACTTTAGCGATTTGAAAGGTTTGCTCACAGAATTTATGCAAAAATTCTTTGAAGAAGATTTGAAATTACGCTTCCGCCCATCATTTTTCCCATTCACAGAGCCTTCAGCAGAAGTAGATATTGAATGCGTAATGTGCCATGGCGAAGGTTGTCGTGTTTGTAAACAAACTGGCTGGTTGGAAGTTTTAGGCTGCGGTATGGTTCATCCCAATGTTTTGCGCGCAGTAAATATTGACCCTAATGAGTATCAAGGCTTTGCATTTGGTATGGGTGTTGAACGTTTAGCTATGCTTCGTTATCGCGTGAGTGACCTGCGACTATTTTATGAAAATGATTTAAGATTCTTGAATCAGTTCAAATAGTTATCCGATCCTAATTTTTAAACAAAGAATAATAGTATGAAAATATCTATCTCATGGTTAAAAGAGTGGATTGATGAAATTCCACAAAATACATCCAATCATCTAACAATGCTTGGTCTTGAAGTTGATTCTGAAGAATTAGCCGCACCATTATTTAATAATATCGTTGTGGGTGAAGTCTTAACTGTCGAACCTCATCCTGATGCTGATAAATTGCGTGTAACGACAGTGAATGTTGGTGAAGCAGAACCTTTACAAATCGTTTGCGGTGCACCAAATGTTGCTGTCGGTATTAAGGTACCAACTGCTGTTATTGGTGCTGTTTTACCGGGTGATTTTAAAATTAAAAAATCTAAATTGCGTGGTGTTGAATCAATGGGCATGTTGTGCTCAGCTCGTGAATTAGGTTTAAGTGATGATCATGCTGGTTTAATGATTTTGGCTGAAGATGCACCTATCGGAAAAGATTTTAGAGAATATTACTCATTAGATGATCAAATTTTTGAAGTTGATTTGACGCCTAATCGTGGTGACTGCTTGAGTATTTATGGTGTAGCTCGTGATGTTGCATTAAGCACAGGTACAAGTTTGAAGTCATTGCCTGAACACAAAATCGCATCTAGTATTGCTGACAAAATTGTAGTAGACGTTGCTGATGAAGTTGCTTGCCCGCGCTATTTAGGTCGTATGATTACTGACTTAAATATGAATGCAGTATCTCCATTATGGATGACTGAGCGTTTAAGAAGAGCAGGTGTGCGTTCACATGGTATTTTGGTAGACATTACTAACTACGTAATGATCGAATTGGGGCAACCTTTACATGCATTTGACGCATCAAAAATTAAAGGCTCAATCAAAGTTCGCCAATCAGTAGCTGGTGAAAAAATCGTATTGTTGAATGACGATGAATTAACGCTGAATGCTAATTCTTTACTGATTACTGATGAAGAAAAGACTCTCGCTTTAGCCGGTATTATGGGTGCTGCTAACAGTACTTGTGATGACCAAACGACATCTATCTTCTTAGAGTCTGCATGGTTTAATCCATTAGCAATTGCAGGTCGTGCACGTGAATATGGTTTGCATACGGATGCATCTCATCGTTTTGAACGTGGGGTAGATTTTAATTTACCAATGATTGCTTTGGAGTATGCAACACACTTATTAGTAACGTTAGCATCTGGTAAAGCAGGTGAAATTACTGTTGCTGAAAATCTTGCTTTATTACCTAAGAAAGAACCAATTACAGTACGTTTTGAACGCATTAATCAAGTTGTAGGTCGTTCATATTCTGTAGAGCGCATCACTGAAATTTTGAGCCGTATTGGTGAAACTTCTGTATTTGATGATCATGTTGTAGTTGTTCCACCTTCACATCGTTTTGATATTGAGATTGAAGAAGATTTAATCGAAGAAATCGCTCGTATTGATGGTTATGACAATATTCATTCATTGTTCAACAATAGCATTTCTACAATGACACCATTCTCAGAGTTCAAAGCACCTTTGAATAACTTTAAGAATGTACTGGTTGATCGTGGCTATAACGAAGTGATCACAATGAGCTTTGTTGCACCAAAATGGCAAGCAATTATTGATCAATCACAAGCACCAATAGCATTGCAAAATCCAATTTCTAATGATTTGTCTGTGATGAGAACGACAATGGCTTTAGGATTGATAGCAACTATTGATTACAACTTAAAGCGTCAGCAAAAGCGCGTTCGTATTTTTGAATCAGGATTAACTTTTAAAGGTGATTTAGATAATATTGAGCAAAAAGCTTATTTAGGTGGTGCAGTTGTCGGTGATTTATTGCCTGAACAATGGGGTGAAAAATCACGTAAAGTAGATTTTTTTGATGTGAAAAATGACATCGAAGCTTTGTTAGCATTATCAGTTAAATCAAATGAAATCCGTTTTGTAGCAAAAGAATACTCTTTGTTGCATCCGGGGCAAAGTGCTGAAATTTTGGTTCGTGGCGAATCAGTAGGGTATATGGGGAAAATACATCCAAAAGTTGCAAAAGAATTGGATGTTTCTTCTGATATTTATCTGTTTGAGTTGAAGTTAGAAAATATTCAAGCAACAGTACCTACAGTATTTAAGCCGCTATCTAAATTTCCATCATCACGTCGTGACATTACATTAGTGGTTCCTAATGGTGTGACGGTTGATGAAATCATTGGCACAATATCAGCGCAAAAATCACAATTACTTCAGTCAGTTCAATTGTTTGATATTTATAGTCAAACTAAAGAAGATAAGAGTGAGAAAAGTTTTAGTTTTAGTCTTATTTTCCAAAATGATATGGAAAATATCAAAGATGAAGAAATTGATACTATACTTACTAATATCTTGAAGAATCTTGAACAGATTCAAGTATTTTTACGTCAATAGAGTTTTAGGGGAGCATAATGGCAACATTAACTAAGGCGGAAATCGTTGAGCATTTGTATCACGATTTCAACCATATTCAGCGTGAAGAAGCAAAGCAATTTGTGGAAGACTTTTTTAATGAGATTCGTGATGCTTTGACAAAAGGCGAATCTGTTAAGTTATCAGGTTTCGGTAGTTTTGAATTGCGTGATAAAAGTGAAAGACCTGGCCGTAATCCAAAAACAGGTGAAGATATTCCTGTTTCAGCGCGCCGTGTTGTAACATTCCGCGTGGGTCAAAAATTGAAAACGCGTTTAGCAACTATCACTGCTGAAGAATAAACTTAGTTTTAAGTAATCGTATACAGAAAATCCCACATAATATATGTGGGATTTTTTTGTCATAAAATTTTAATCACTTCTTGTAGAAATTTATGCGCAGCCGGTGGAAGCTGTCTGCCTAATCGACTCATTACTTTAGTTTTGGTTTGATTGAAATATGAATGAGCTAGAGGTTTTAATTTTAGTTCTACATCTTCTTCATAAAGCATAAACTGCGGAAGCAAAGCGACGCCACCATTTTTTGCATATTGTTTCAGTAAATGAAGATGATTGCATACCAAACTTGGCTTCAGTTTCACATTATCATCATCAGCTGCTTTTTGAATAATTTGTTGTACACCATGGGATATATGGCTGAGTGCAACACGGTGATGTGCTAATTCTGAAAGTTGTATTGGGGCTTGGGACTGATAGAGAGGATGTTGATGGTTAATAAACATTCTTAATGGATGTTCAACAGCAAGATGTGTTCGTATATTTGGATCAAGCTCAGGATTAAATGCAATCCCAAGGTGGGATTCATTGTCAATGATGCTTCTTACAACATTATTGCTTCCCACAACTTCGACATTGATTTGAATATTGGGATATTTTTCTGAAAAGTTAGAGATCACTTTGGATAGTAGACGAAGATATCCTTCGCCTGTTGCAATTGTCAGTTTACCCCGATCTAATCCTTGCAATGAAGAAATGGATGCAACCAAATCTTCTTGTTGTTCAATGATTTGTTGAAAATATTGTAAGACAAGTTTTCCGGCTTCTGTTGGTACAGCGCCTCTTAAATTTTTTTCTAGTAATGTTACTTTCAGCTCTTTTTCTAAAAGAGTAATTTGCCTGCTAACGGCTGATGGTGCGACATCCATCATGTCTGCAGCATTACGAATACCGCCATATTTCACTGCTTGATGAAAATAATAAACTCTGTGGTTTTTAATCATGACACTCTCTTTGTTGCTTAAAAGGCAACGAAATACAAAATATGCTCTATTGTTGCATAAGATTAGCATGCCTATACTGAATTATATTTATAAATAATCAGGAGGATAATGTGAGTAAAAAAATTATATCAATCGTTGGTTTAGGCAATATGGGTCGCGGTATGGCTGAGACTTTATTGCGACAGGGCTATCAAGTTCTAGGTTACGATTTATCTGAAGATGCTAGAAAGCAGGCAGAAGAATTAGGTGTTGTGATTGCACCACTAAAAGAGTTGCTCAATAGCAGTGAGATCATGTTGCTTTCATTGCCTAAAGCAGAGCATGTTGAAGCTTTAGTGCTAGGTGATAGTGGTATTGAGGCTTTCGGTCAAGAAGGTTTGACTATTATTGATACGACAACGTCCACGCCTGAAGTTAGCCGTAAAATTCATCAAAAACTAATGGCTAAAGGAATAACATTCATTGATGCACCAGTTTCTGGCGGACCAAGTGGCGCTAAAAATGGCACGATGACTATGGTTGTTGGCGCAACAGACAATGAATTCCTGAAAATACAACCATTTTTAGCCGATTTAAGTGCTGTCCAAGTGAATGTGGGAGAGTGTGGCGCGGGTAATGTTGTCAAAATATGCAATAACTTATTAGCGGCAGCACATTTAATTACGACTGCTGAAGCCGTTGCTTTAGCCCAAAAGTCAGGTGTTGACGCAGAAAAATTATTGGCGGGAATTAATAAAGGTTCTGGGCGCAGTGCAGTGAGTGAAGTCAATTTCCCAAAATGGATTTTAAATGAAGCTTTTAACTCTGGTTTTACAATGGGATTAATGCGCAAAGATGTGGGACTGGCAGATAGTTTGGCGCATTCTGAAAATATGAACTTGCCATTGAGTAACAAAGTGATCGAGTTATGGCAACAAAGTGCTGCATTGTTAGCGGATCAAGAAGATTTTAACGCTATTGTCAAAATGACTAATAATTCTTAATAAAGGAAAATAAAATGAACGCAGTAATTTTAGATTTATTACATGAGTGGATTCCTAGCGTTGAAACAGTTGGCAGTTATGTTAACGGGCAATGGCTTGTTGGGCATGGTGAGAAGATTCAAGTATTGAGTGCACATGATGGCACAACACTGTATGAATATCATGATGCTGATAAAACAATTATTCCTGTATTAAATGAATGCACAGCACATGCGCAGGCTGAATGGGCAAAGTTGACAGGTGCGCAACGTGGACGCGTAATGTTTGAAATAGGACGAACGATTCGTGAAAATGCTGAAAAATTAGCATTATTAGAATCTAAATCATCTAATAAACCAATTCGTGATGCACGTGGAGAAGTTGCGAAAGTTGCTGAAATGTTTGAGTATTATGCCGGTTGGACTGATAAATTACATGGATCTGTTATTCCAGTACCAACAACGCATTTAAATTATGTTGTGTATGAACCTTTGGGTACTGTGTTGCAGATTACACCTTGGAATGCGCCTATCTTTACTTGCGGTTGGCAAATAGCACCCGCAATCGCAGCTGGTAATGCAGTAATTTTGAAGCCATCTGAATTAACCCCATTATCTTCATTGATTTTAGCGACATTAATCGAAAAATCAGGTGCACCTAGAGGTTTAGTGAATGTTATAGCAGGATATGGCCATACAATAGGACAAGCTTTAATTTCTGACACTAATATCAAAAAAGTAGTGTTTGTTGGATCACCTATGACAGGTGAAAAAATTGCAGTGGCAGCAGCTCAAAAAGGTGTGCCTTGTGTATTGGAGCTAGGAGGTAAATCCGCAAACATTGTGTTTGCTGATGCTGATTATGAAAAAGCTTTGAGGGGGGCACAAAATGCAATTTTTGGTAGTGCAGGGCAAAGCTGTGTTTCTGGCTCACGAGTACTGATAGAAAGATCTATTTTTGATCGTTTTGTATCTGATTTAGCTCAGACTACTAATAAATTCATTGTCGGTAATCCAGAAGAAGACACGACGCAAATTGGTCCTATTCATAATAAAAAACAATATGATCATGTTTGCAATATGATTAAAACGGGATTGGCTGAAGGTGCAACCATACCTCAAAACAATGCAGAATCCATCCCTAATAGCTCAGGTTACTACGTAAATCCAACAGTTTTGATCGGTAATAATGCGATGGCATGCGCACAAGAAGAAATTTTTGGACCTGTTGTTGTGGCAATACCATTTGATACAGAATCAGAGGCGATTTCTATCGCAAATGATAGTCAATTTGGTCTAGCAGGAGCCGTATGGTGTAAAGATGTTGGAAAAGCGCATAGAGTTGCATCGAAAGTAAAAGCTGGGACATTCTGGATTAATGGATA
>CANRJX010000111.1 GCA_947631095.1 uncultured Wohlfahrtiimonas sp. | reverse complement strand
GTAGTTTTTTTGCTTTTCTTTTCGACAGATACAGGTGCTGAATATTCATCTTCAGTACCAACACCGTATTGAAGAGTTGCTTCAAAATCTAGTTTATCTGAAAAAATATCGAGAATAATATTCTCATAATTTTTTTTCACCCAACGAATGATCATGTCAGATGCAGCCAAAATAATGACTTTATCTTCTTTAATCAAAAATTTTAATGGGGCGACCCACATAGAAAAGTCATCCTCAGGGATACGGTTTGCCAGTTCCGAGAGGCATTCTTCAATAATTACATCCATGTTAATATTCTAGACCAATGACGGGGCGATATTGTAGCAAATAAATCCATAATCATAAAATTATGCATTTAGATTCTCGCGGTTATTTTTGACAGTTGGTTGGCCGTACATTATTTGAACCAACGATTGAGAGTGTAGCACATTCATCAGTACTAGGTAACCAAGTACCAGTTGCTGTTGCTGTAAGCCTATATTTATTCGAAGGCGTCGTCGTATCTGCTGCATAAGTAAGGGTATAAATATCTTTTCCAGAGTACTGAATTTTATTTGGAATATTCGCTTTAGCGAGCGTGATGTCTTTATATAGAGCTCGGTTATTTAAGCGATAAGTTTCGATTTGTGATTGTGCTGCCATTAATCCAGCAACACCTTCACTTATTCTTGCTTTGCGTTGTGAGTTTTGATAGCTAGGGTATGCAAACATAGTAATGATACCTATGATGGCAACGACTACCATTAGCTCCAATAGGGTAAAACCTTTGTTATAACTTATCATGATCTTTCCTTATAAATTTTTATGGATCAATGTTAATTTAAGTGATTAATGAATTGGCGAAAACGCTCCGATTTTGGGTTATTAAAAATTTCTTCTGGAGCACCGCTTTCTTCAATAATACCCTGATGAAAGAATAATATGTTGTCAGAAACATTTCTAGCAAAATCCATTTCATGTGTGACTATAATCATGGTCATGCCTTCTTTAGCTAAATCTTGAATGACTTTTAACACTTCTTGAACCAATTCAGGATCTAAAGCAGAAGTTGGCTCATCAAATAAAATAACATCAGGATTCATTGCTAATGTTCTAGCGATTGCCACACGTTGTTGTTGTCCGCCTGATAAGCTGTTTGGAAATGCATCTTTCTTGTGTAACAAACCTACTTTGTCTAATAGTTGCTCTGCATTGGCGATCGCTTCTTTCTTAGGAATGCCCAAAACATGGATGGGAGCTTCAATAATGTTTTCTAAAACAGTCATATGCGCCCATAGGTTAAAGCTTTGGAATACCATGCCAACCTTACTACGATATTTTTGTAGTTGCTTTGGGTTTTGTGCAACTAAGCCTTTAGCTCCTTTTTTAAGGAGTAGTTGTTCAGAATTTAAACTGATCGTACCTGAGTCAGGAGTTTCTAATAGATTTAAACAGCGTAAGAATGTACTTTTACCAGAGCCAGAAGAGCCCAAAAGAGAAATGACTTCACCTTTGTATAGGGAAAGAGAAATGCCTTTCAAAATTTCTAAATCACCAAATGACTTATGTAGATCTTGTACTTCTAGTACAAGTGCATCGCTTTTTTGACTCATAATACCTAAAATCTTTGCAGTAAAATTAATTCGTTATTATAACAAATAAATGCCATGACTTTGTTATAATTACAGCTCTTTAATGATACCGAATATAGTTAGGATGAAATTTTACGTTCCCTGTTTGACATTTTTACTAGTATCTAGCTTCGCGTATGCAGATAAACTAACAGTTAAGATTGAAGGTTTAGAGGGGCATAAGGCCGCTTTGACGAATGTGCAAAATGCCTTGAGTATTTATGAGTATCAAAATAGAGAAGCGCCCGCACCTTTAAGAGTTGAATGGCTCAATGAGCAAGCCCCTGAAGAAATAAGAATGGCGCTTGAACCTTATGGTTTTTATAGGCCTGAGATTCAAACAAATCTTAAAAAAGAAGGCGAAAATTGGGTTGCTACTTATAAAATTAATCCTGAAGACCCCATTAAAATTAATGATCTAATTTTTGAAATTGAAGGCGAAGGTAGTCGTAAAAGAATTTTTAAAACGATTATTAGAGAAAGTGATTTAAGATTAGAGTCGCCATTGAATCAAGTCAGTTATGAGCGAATGAAAACAACTCTTTATAATCGTGCATTGTCCTTAGGTTATTTTGATGTGACATTCCCGATGCATGAAATTATCGTGAACTTAGATACGTATAAAAGCTTGGTTCATCTGACAATGGATACAGGCGTACGATACCACTTCGGTGAAGTTACATTCCATAGTGATTATTTTTCTGAAGATCTATTGCGTCGATATTTAAATATTAATGAAGAAACTGAGTTTTCAGATACGAGGACTTTGGAGCTTCAACAGGATTTAGATGCATCTAATTATTTTGAAGAAGTTATTATAGCGCCAACTATTGATCATAAAACCAAAAGAGTGCCTTTAGATATCACTGTCTCTCGTAAAAAACAGCGAGTTTTTACTGCAGGCATTGGCTATAGTACAGATATCGGTGCGAGATTATCTGGGGTTGGTAATTGGCGATATTTAAATAAAATGGGTCATAAGTTAAATATCGATTTACTTTTGGCACAAAAGCAACGTCGTGGTGTTATTACCTATACTGTGCCAGGTAAACGACCTGCAACCAGCTTCTATGATTTTTATATTCGTTATGATTATGAAGACACTAAATATCGAGATTACACAGCGTTTGTTGTGGGTGCTTCTAGTACTTATCAAAAGGATGGATTCAAGCAGGTTTACTCCCTGAACTATCGTAAGGATAAATTTAGGCAGCCAAGTGGCAAAAGAATGCATACTACGTTGATTGTACCTACTGCCACATTCAGCTGGCAGGATATTCCTAATCCTATATTTAATGAATGGTTGTTGAAAGGCTCTGTGATGGTGCGAGGAGCAGCTAAACATGCAGGATCAGATTTAAACTTTGTACAAGTTAAAGCTGAAGGAAGTATTGTCATTCCTATAATTAAAGATGATCGTGTTATTTTACGTGGTCAGATTGGTAATACATTTATTCCAACTCATGATGTTTATAATTTAACGCCTGCGCTTTTATTCCAAACAGGTGGTGATAATTCTGTTCGAGGATATCGTTTTAATGGTATTGGTGAACGTGGTTATCGCAGTGATGAAATATATGGTGGGAAACGTTTGGTGGTAGCGAGTTTTGAATATGAACACAGATTTACCAAAGAGTGGGCAGGCGTGACTTTTATTGATGCGGGCGATGTCTTTAATAGTGGAAAGCCTGACTGGAAAGTTGGTGCTGGTGTTGGTGTTCGCTGGTTTTCGCAAATTGGTGT
The DNA here is from genome assembly GCA_947631095.1 of uncultured Wohlfahrtiimonas sp. GTDB lineage: Bacteria > Pseudomonadota > Gammaproteobacteria > Cardiobacteriales > Wohlfahrtiimonadaceae > Wohlfahrtiimonas. The sequence continues at coordinate 3,632 of CANRJX010000111.1, read as the reverse complement.
GATTAAATTTGATGTGGCACATGGGTTTAATCGTGAATTTGGTGACACAGTGCGCTTTCACTTAAATATTGGCGCTAAATTATGATTCCTAGTTGGTATAAAACTGTTTTTGAACAATATTCTGATCTATTAAATCAATATGATCGCTTATATATAGGTTTAAGTGCAGGCATTGATTCAAATATGCTTTTGCATTGGCTTTATACATTTAAAGATCAATTGCCACCAATCACTGCTATTCATGTTAATCATCAGTGGCATGGTGAGGATTCTTTTATTTGGGCTGATTTTGCCAAAAATAGTGCTGCTCGTTATGGTATTGATTTCATTAACTATGATGTATTCATTAATATTGATGAAAAAGGTGCAGAAGCTTGTGGTCGTGAGGCTCGTTATATCAAATTTGCAGAAACAATGGTGGAAAACTCTATCTTAGTTGTTGCTCATCATCGTTCTGATCAGGCTGAAACTGTAATGTATCGATTATTAAGAGGATCGGGCACATTAGGCTTGGGTGGAATGCGAGATGTTACGCAGTTAAGGTTTGGTGAGCATGAATTGTCAGTTTGCCGTCCATTTTTATCCATTTCTAAAACATTATTATATGAAGCTGGGAAGATGATGGATATTCCTTGGATGGAAGATTATACAAATCATGGAACAGAAGAAGCTCGAAATCAGATTCGCAATGCAATTTTTCCAAAAATTGAAGAATATTTTCCTCATTATGAGCAAACCTTTGCACGAAGTGCACAGTTGATCCAAGAGAGTGATTTGCTTTTATCAGAAATTGCGGAGCAAGATTACGCTGAGAATACAGTTCATAGAGATGAATTATCTTTAAATTTAGAGCATTTGAAGACAATGACACCCTTGCGCCAAAAGAACTTATTGCGCTATTGGTTAAAGGGATTTGATGTCATGTTGGAAAAAAGGCAATTTGATGAATTTTTATCAATGTTTATTGAAAAGAATCCCACATCTAAAAGTTGTTTTTTTATGGCAAATTGGGAGATTCGTGCATTTGAAGATCGGTTGTATTTTTTAAGAACTGATGGGCAAGCTGTGCTTACAAATCATTATGATTTTATTCCAGCAAATAATGCACCGCATATGGATTTTTGGAATGATCTAGACTTGGAGTTAATCACGCGTGAAGATGGCATGGTTTTTCATCCTTTGTGGCGAGATAAGTCGCAAACAGTAAAAAAATTATTACAAGAAATAAAGCTAAAGCCTTGGTTGCGTTCAAGCATTAAGGTTTTAAAAGATAAAGAGAGTGGTAATCTTGTTTGGATAGAATATTTAGGATTGCATCACTCATATAAAAATAAATGTCATCCACAAGGTTTTTTGCCTAAGCTTGTAGAGAGAGAATAAGGAGATCGATGCATGTTTAATCCACCGAATTTGTCGCAATCACAACAGCCAAAAGCATATTATGATTATGATGGGATATCTGGTGGTTGGTTGCGTTTTCCATGGTGGATTCATGTTGGAGTTGCGATTTTAGCATGGCCGTTGTGTTGGTGGTTCTTGCCGCTATTACCTTTTCAAAATGTAAAAATTACTTATTTTTTAGAGGCGTATAAAATTCAATTAGCGAGCGCAATATCGATTCTTACTGTTATGACTGCCATATTTAGTTATATAAAAGCACTGCGGATTAAAAAACGCGATGCAGCACAACCTCGAAAGAATGAATCGGTGGCTAGTACAGCGAAGAAAGCTGTACGAAAAAGAAAGGCGGTCACTTCTGAAGTTACCACAAAATCAAAGACAAAAGTTAACAGTTCAATTAAGAAAACCGCAGTACCAAAGAAAAAGCGAGTCGTAAAAAAGAAAAATGACAAGCAAGCATCATTAAATTTTGATGAATAGGGTGAAAGAGATGCAAGTTATATTAATTAGTGGTCTTTCAGGGGCTGGGAAATCAATAGCATTAGATACTTTTGAGGATGAAGGTTTCTTCTGTGTAGATAATTTGCCTTTGAGTTTTGTAGTTTCATTCATTGAAAAATTTACTGAAGAATCATCACAAAGAAAGTTAGCAATTGTTGTTGATGCAAGAGGGTTTCCAGAGGATCTCGAAGAGGCGCAGAAAGTATTTGAGTTGTTGAGTCAAATGCCGCAAAAAGTTCAGTGTATGTATTTAGATTCTACTAATAATGCGATCATTCAGCGTTATCGTGATACACGTAGAAGACATCCATTTTATCGAGCAAATTTGACGTTGCTAGAAACGATTGAGCGTGAGCGTTTATTATTGCAGCCATTGAAAGAATATATGCAATTGCAAATTGATACTTCTATGATGAGTGTGCATGAGCTGAGAGCATATATTAAAAAACATGTTCTGCATGATCATGAAAAACGTATGATTTCAGTGCAATTAGAATCGTTTGGTTTTAAGCATGGTACGCCCTTAAATGCAGATTTTATTTTTGATGCACGTTGCTTGACCAACCCACATTGGGAGCCTTCATTGCGTGTGCAAACAGGCCAAGATGATGCTGTAATCAAGTTTTTAAATAATCAAGCGGATGTTCAGGCATATTTATCTGATTTAGAGAGCTTTTTTGAAACATGGTTGCCCAAATTTGATCAAGGCACGCGCGCATATTTAACGATCGCTGTCGGGTGTACAGGTGGTCAGCATCGATCAGTTTATTTGGTGGAGCAATTAGCGAAAGTAATCGCAAAACGCTATCCGCTTATCGTAAAACATCGTGAGTTACATATCACACATTCTTTTAAAAAGTAGTTAGGAGTCATAATGATCATTGATGGAAAATTGTTTGCAGAAGGTTTACGTGCAAGATTGGCAGAGCAAATTGCAGTATTGAAACAAGAGCATGGTGTCATACCAGGTTTAACAGTTGTATTGGTGGGTGAAGATCCAGCTAGCCAAGTGTATGTGCGCAATAAGCAAAAATTTGCACAAGAGTGTGGTATGAATTCTGTCACGATTAAAAAAGATGCAGAAACAACACAAGAAGAATTATTATCTTTGATTCAAGAGTTGAATAACGATGCATCTGTTCACGGTATTTTGGTGCAATTGCCTTTGCCGAAGCATATTAATGAACAAACTGTATTGCAAGCAATTTTACCTGAAAAAGATGTGGATGGTTTTCATCCTGTAAATGTTGGTCGTTTATCAATTGGTGAAGCATCATTGGTTCCTTGTACACCATTAGGTTCATTGTTATTGCTAAAAGATAAACTAGGCAGTTTGAGCGGTAAAAGAGCTGTGATTGTAGGTCGTTCTAATATTGTTGGTAAGCCTATGCTACAGTTGTTATTAAAAGAGAGCTGTACAGTCACGATTGCTCATTCAAGAACCGTTGATTTGCCAGCAGTTTGCCGTGAAGCAGATATTATTGTTGCAGCTGTTGGTCAACCACGCTTAATTAAAGCTGATTGGGTCAAAGAAGGTGCAACGGTCATTGATGTTGGTATTAATCGTATTACAGAAGATGGTAAAAATCGTTTAGTCGGCGATGTCGATTACGATCAAGTTGCTCCTAAGGCTGAATTCATTACGCCTGTTCCGGGTGGTGTTGGTCCGATGACAATTGCATGTTTGTTGAGAAATACGTTATCAGCTACATGTATGCAGCTTGGAATTG
>CANRJX010000110.1 GCA_947631095.1 uncultured Wohlfahrtiimonas sp. | reverse complement strand
CTATCAAATAAAGTCTAAAAATGTAATTGCACACATTCGCAAAGCAACTCATGGACAAGTTTCTCTTGCTAATACCCACCCTTTTATGCGTGAATTATGGGGTGAATACTGGTTATTTGCTCACAATGGCCATTTACAAGAACCTGAAAAGTTATTTTCTGATATACAACAACAATATTATCGTCCTGTTGGTATTACAGATTCAGAGCAGGCATTTTGCTATATTTTAGAAAATTTACGCCAACAATTTGATCAAAAACCTGATGATCAAACATTATTTAATGAGATTAAAAAGCTTGTTATTAAAATCCGTAACTCTGGTATTCTAAATTTCACTTTATCAAATGGTGAATGGATGATTGCACATTCTAATACCTTATTACATTACATCATTAGACAAGCACCTTTTGGTGAAGCAAAACTATTAGATGATGATGTCAGCATTAACTTTGCAGCAGTAACAACACCAAACGATAGAGTAGCTGTTATTGCAACATTGCCTTTAACTTGCAATGAACAATGGATACAACTTGCTCAAAATGAACTTTTAATGTTCAAAGAAGGAAAAATTATCGCTAGAGATTGCCCTGATGATAGTCTTTTCTTAAGCGTTGAAGATGCATTAGCAAAGGCTCGTGCCGTAGGCGCTTCTGCTAATACTGTTTTATAAACAAAAAACTGTGGATAACTTTGTGGGTAACTCTTGAATTATTTAATAAGATACCCATTATGAATACGTTAAAAATTAAAATTAAAAATTCATAAGGAGACCTCATAATGAGTTCAGAAAAGTTTACAACAACCTTAACAACAGCTTTCTCAGAAGCTCAAAGCATCGCCATTGAGCACCATAATCAGTTCTTAGAACCAGAGCATGTTTTACTCGCAATGCTCCGTCAAAAAGATGGTTCTATTTTACCGTTATTACGTCAATGTAGAGTTAACGTGAATCGTCTAACTGACGATGTGGATAACTTAGTCAAAAAGTTACCTAAAGTTGAAGGTACTAATGATTTTCAAGTTAGTAAAGAATTCCAGCGCACATTAATTGCTGCAGAAAAAGCTGCCAATGCTCGCGGTGATCAATTTATTTCATCTGAAATATTCTTAATGGGTATTTTGGATGAAAAATCTAATCTATCGAATGCATTAAAAGAAGCTGGTTTAAAAAAAGAGAAATTATCAGAAGTTATTGATAACTTAAGAGGTGGTGAATCCGTGAATGATCCAAATTCAGAAGAAAATCGCCAAGCTTTATCTAAGTACACTGTTGATCTTACAAAGCGTGCAGAAGAAGGAAAATTAGATCCTGTCATAGGACGTGATGATGAAATTCGTCGCTGTATTCAAGTTTTATCACGTCGTACTAAAAATAATCCAGTACTGATTGGTGAGCCTGGTGTAGGTAAAACAGCAATTATCGAAGGCTTAGCACAACGTATTGTGAATGGTGAAGTACCAGAAGGGTTGAAAAATAAATCCGTATTATCTTTAGATATGGGTGCTTTAATCGCAGGTGCGAAATTCCGCGGTGAATTTGAAGAGCGTTTAAAATCGGTTTTAAATGAGCTTGGTAAACATGATGGCCAAATCATACTATTTATTGATGAAATTCATACGATGGTTGGTGCAGGTAAAGGCGATGGTGCAATGGATGCGGGTAATATGTTAAAGCCTGCATTATCACGTGGTGAATTGCACTGTATTGGCGCAACAACTTTAGATGAATACCGTCAGTACATTGAAAAAGATCCTGCACTTGAGCGCCGTTTCCAACGTGTATTGGTTGAAGAACCAACGGTTGAAGATACGATTGCGATTTTACGTGGCTTAAAAGAACGTTATGAAATCCATCATGGTGTAGAAATTACAGATCCGGCAATTGTTGCAGCTGCCACTTTATCTAACCGTTACATCACAGATCGTCAATTACCAGATAAAGCCATTGACTTAATCGATGAGGCTGCAAGCTTAGTTCGTATGGAAATCGATTCCAAACCGGAAGAAATGGATAAACTTGATCGTCGTTTAATTCAGTTAAAAATTGAACGTGAAGCCATCAAAAAAGAAAAAGATGAAGCTTCTAAAAAACGCCTAGAAATTCTTGAACAAGAAATTTCAGACTTATCCAAAGAATATGAATCTTTGGAAGAAATTTGGAAGAAAGAAAAAAGCGTGATGCAAGGTGCGACTTCTTTAAAAGAAGATTTAGAAAAAGCACGCAATGAAATGGAAGTTGCAAAACGTTCAGGCGATTTAGCAAAAATGAGTGAGTTACAATATGGCCGCATTCCTGAATTAGAAGCCCAACTAAAAGAAGCACAGGCGAATGAAAATGCTGTGGAATCTAAAAACAAATTAGTACGCACCAATGTAACTTCAGAAGAAATTGCAGAGATTGTTTCTAAATGGACAGGTATTCCTGTGACGCGTATGTTGGAAGGTGAACGCGAAAAACTGCTTCACATGGAACAATTCATCGGCAATCAAGTTATTGGACAGAAGGAAGCTATTTCAGCGGTATCTGATGCTGTGCGTCGTTCTCGTGCAGGTTTATCAGATCCTAATCGCCCAATTGGCTCATTCTTATTCTTAGGTCCAACGGGCGTTGGTAAAACGGAATTAACCAAAGCTTTGGCAAACTTCTTGTTTGACTCAGAATCAGCAATGATCCGTATCGATATGTCTGAGTTTATGGAGAAACATTCTGTGGCTCGCTTAATTGGTGCTCCTCCTGGCTATGTTGGCTATGAAGAAGGTGGGTATTTAACAGAAGCCGTTCGCCGCCGCCCATATTCTGTAATTTTATTGGATGAGGTTGAAAAAGCACATCCTGATGTATTCAATATCTTATTGCAAGTATTGGATGATGGCCGCTTAACAGATGGTCAAGGTCGTACAGTTGATTTCAAAAATACTGTAATTGTCATGACTTCTAACTTAGGTTCAAACATCATTCAAGAACAAACTCATGCTTTAGCGGGCATTGATGCAAAAGATCAATATGAAGCAATTAAAGCCTCTGTCATGGATGTTGTTGGTCAACATTTTAGACCTGAATTTATCAATCGTATTGATGATATTGTAGTGTTCCATCCATTAAATAAATCCAATATTCGTCAGATTGCTAAGCTTCAAGTTGATCGTGTAATTAAACGCCTAATTGATCAAGATATTTACTTATCCATTACAGATGGTGCTTTAGATGAATTGGGTGAAGTAGGTTATGATCCTGTCTTTGGTGCACGTCCACTCAAACGTGCGATCCAAATTCATTTAGAAAATCCATTAGCAAAAGCATTTTTAAATGGTGACTTTAAACCAAAAGATGAAGTAATCATTCAAGATGATTTGACGTTCCACGTGAAACATCATGAATAATAATTAAGTAATAAAAAATCCCCAAGCATTAAAACCCTTGGGGATTTTTTTATCTATTTTATTTATGGCACCAATAGCATTGCATCGCCATAACTGAAGAATCGATATTCATTATCTACTGCATGCTTATAGATATTTTGGATACGATCGTAGCCCATAAACATCGAAACTAAAACCAATAATGTCGATTTAGGTAAATGAAAATTTGTAATCAAAGCATCAATCACATGAAATTCAAAACCTGGCTTAATAAAAATATTAGTATCACCTTCAAATGGCTTAATTTCACCATCTAAAGCTGCCGTTTCTAATGAACGACAAACTGTCGTTCCCACAGCAATAACTCTTTTACCTGCTGCTTTAGTGGCTTTGATTTTTTCTACTGTTTCACGTGAAACAGATATCCACTCTTTATGCATTACATGTTTGTCTAAATCTTCTTCACGAACGGGTTTAAATGTTCCTGCACCAACATGTAATGTCACTTCTGCAAACGAGGCACCTTTCTCTTCTATCGCATGCATTAAATCTTTAGTGAAATGCAATCCTGCAGTTGGTGCTGCGACAGCACCTTTTTCTTTATTAAAAACAGTTTGATAGCGCTCTTTATCAAAGTCACTATCATTTCTTGTAATATATGGTGGCAATGGCATATGACCCATTTTTTCCAAAATAGGAAATACTGGTGAGCCATCCACTGTTTCGAAGATAAAGAATGCATCATCACGTTCAACCATTTTAAATACTGGCTGATCTTCTACATAAATAACTTGCCCGACTTTAGGTGCTTTACTTGCACGTGTTTGAGCTAAAAATGATGTTTCCGTCAATAATCGTTCAACTAGAATTTCTACAGCACCACCTGTTTCTTTGTGCGCAAATACTCTTGCGGGTAAAACCCTCGTGTTATTGATCACCAATAAATCGCCCGGCTCAATATAATCAATGATATCTTTAAAGATTTTATCCTCGATATTATCGCCATTAGCAACTAATAAACGAGAGGATTCACGATCCTCTTTCGGAAACTGTGCGATTAATGATTCTGGTAAATGGTAATCATAATCGGAAATTTTATTTTTCATCAAAACTCACTACTTTTTCATTGGCAAACAAATCTTCTAAACGCTCACGCTCACGCACTAAATAACTCTGTCCATTATCTACGATCACTTCTGCAGCACGTCCGCGAGTATTATAATTCGAACTCATCACAAATCCATAGGCTCCTGCTTGTTTTATGACAATTACATCGCCTGCTTCTAATGCCAATTCTCGATCTTTCCCCAAGAAATCTCCAGTTTCACAGATAGGACCAACGATGTCATAATTTTCTACTTTTGCATTACTGTCTTTTGTTTGTTCAATGCGCATCCAAGATTCATAAAGCGCGGGGCGAATTAAGTCATTCATTGCGGCATCTACAATTGCAAAATGTTTCCCCTCATTCTCTTTCGTTAAAATGACTTCTGTTAATAAATACCCTGAATCACCCACGATTGAACGACCTGGCTCAACAGCAACCGATAATTTACGATCGCCGAGTTTTTCATAAATCATATCGATTAATTCTTGTAGATTAATCAATGATTCACCCTGATAATCAATCCCTACACCACCACCCATATCAAGATGAGCCAACTCGATACCATTAGCAGACAATTCATCGATTAACTTCAACATGCGATCAACAGCATCACAATATGGTGCTAATTCTGTTAATTGTGAACCAATGTGACAATCAATTCCTCTAATATCTATATTACTTAACGCATGCGCTGCTTTATAAATACGAACAGCTTCATCATAAGGAATGCCAAATTTATTTTCACGCAAGCCTGTAGAAATATATGGATGGGTTTTAGCATCAACATCAGGATTAACACGAAAAGAGACAGGCGCTTGCTTACCTAATTTTCCAGCTTCTTCATTTAACATATAAATTTCAGCTTCAGATTCAACATTAAAGCAATAAATACCTGTTTCTAAAGCAAATTTAAGATCTTCACGGGTCTTCCCTACCCCAGAAAAAATTACTTTTTTAGCATCACCACCTGCTTTTAATACACGCAATAATTCACCACGCGAAACAATATCAAAACCTGCGCCTAATTTAGCCAATAAAGAAATAACAGATAAATTGCTATTCGCTTTTACTGCATAACAGATCAAATGCTCTCTATTACCAAATGCACTTTGATATTTTCTAAATGCATTCTCAATATTATTTTTTGAATACACATATAAAGGTGTACCATATGCATTCACTAAATCTGAAATCTCTACATTTTCAATATGAGATGTAATATTGGACATTTATCGCTCCGTTGCTTGCTGTTGTGATTGTTGGTTATTGTCAGGTAAATATAATGGACCTTTTTGCCCACATGCCTGTAATAAAAAAGTTAATCCGATAATTAATAGTATATGTTTCATATTGTCAATCTCTATAAAGTATTCGTGCGATTTTTTAAAATCGATAAAACTAGCCAAATTCGTGCTTTTGCAGGATGACTATAAGGTGATGTCATTAAACCATATTGATCATTCATTATTTTGCCTGTTGGTACACGAGTTGCAACAATGATAGGGAGTTTTTTTCGGACATCATCAATAGCATTTAAAATATTATGATGAATAGTTCCATTACCTGTACCATTTATCACCAAGCCATCCACACCATTATCTACTAATAAAGAAATGAGTCCTGTATTTGCGGATACATCGCTATATATGATTTCTACCCAAGGATATGATTTTTCATCATCAGGTAATTCAGATATTTCAACATTCATTTTTTTATCATGTTTAACATTCCTAAAAAACTCAACTTTGGAGTTATAGACATGACCTATCACACCATAATCACCCGCAAAAAATCCATTCACTTTTAAGGTATGGGACTTAACGACTTCATCGGCTAAATAGATCGAATTATTGATTAAAACAAAAATACCTTTTTCATCGCCAGCAGCAAGCATAATGCTATCTAATAAATTTAAAGGACCATCAGCGCTTAATGCGGTTGAAGGGCGCATAGAAGCAGTTAAAACGATCGGCTTTAGCGATTGCACAGTATGATTTAAAAATACACCTGTTTCTTCTAAAGTATCAGTACCATGTGTAATCACAACACCATCAACATCAGTCCTTTTCATTAATTCTTTTAGCAAAACTGCCATTTTTTTCAAAATGGTAAATGTCATATCTTTGCTATCGATCTGACACAACTCTATCGTCTCGATTTTTATACTGTCAGGAATAGGCAAATTGAGTAATAACTCAGCCGCTTTTTTTTCACCTGCTGAATAATTAACTAACTCTTTTTCACTACTCGCACTACCTGCAATTGTTCCTCCAGTGCCGATAATGATTATTTTTTTTACAGATTTAGACATAGATAACGTCTCATTTAAAAATACCGTCTAATATTATGACGGAAAACTTAAAAACTTATCTATTTATATATATTTGATTTCTAAAGATATATTTTTTTATGTTTTCTTTTATATTTTTTTTAAAAAAAAATATTTGACGTATTTATTTTTTGCCCTATAATAGCAAACCTCTTCCGGGTCATTAGCTCAGTCGGTAGAGCAGTTGGCTTTTAACCAATTGGTCGAAGGTTCGAATCCTTCATGACCCACCAATTTTATA
>CANRJX010000109.1 GCA_947631095.1 uncultured Wohlfahrtiimonas sp. | reverse complement strand
CTGGCGGCAGTTGCAGCAACCATCTGCATAGAAACATGACTGATCATCCAAGTGTTGATCAATAATGTTACTAAATGCAAAAATATATCAATGAAAATTGGCCAGCTAATTGAGAATAGAGACCTTTCAGTCACAATGTGATTTTGAACTACAGACATAAAATTATTTACTAATCATTTAAATAGCACATTATATACAGTTAATTTTTCTTTCATATTTCTTTCATGCATAATCTTTTAATCACATTAATGGTACAATTGCGACAATCACGCATTTGCTATTTTATACCATTGAAGGAACTTAATTTATGAGTGAAGTAAAAACACGCCCCAATATATTTTCATGTGCTATTGGCTGGTTATTTTTAGTGTTTGTCAGTTTTGTTGTTTCTAGACCTTCTCTGCTTTATCCTATTTCTTTCATTCCTGTTATCACTATATTGCTGTGTTACTCGCTTTATACTGAACATCCATCTTATAGAAGAATTGCGATTGCACTTGCTGCCCTTTCATTTATTTTCTGTGCATTTACTCTAATTTCATCATCATATATGCCATCTGTACCCAATAATTTATTGGATCTAGAATTTAACTATGGCTATATGATTTTATTAACAACGTGGCTATTCGTGATAATCAGTGGATTTATTACGACAATTTTTATTCTAGTAAAAATAATTCATAAGCACTCTACTGCGATGCTCATGTTTTTAACTAACTTTGTTGTGTTTATTGCGGCATTTTACTTTTTACGTTGGTTTATTCCTTATATGTTACATAGTTAACAGCGGAACAAAAGTGTTTAAAAATGAGAGATTATGCAATTGTCTCTCATTTAATTTTGCATCAGAATATAAATAATTTAATGATCAAAACATAATTGCAAAATAAGACATAAATTCAGAACAATCATGCTAAAAAACTATCAAATATACATAAAATTACAAAATAATTTTGATTAATCAAATATAATAACTATCAATAAGAACAAATATAGCCACATACAATTTTATTATTCAATATCGGGAGTTACTATGAACAATAATATACAAAACCCCTCAAATTTTGATTTTGCTTGGCACGGTTTCAAAGGCACTTCGTGGAAAGAAAAAGTAGATGTTCGTGATTTTATTCAAGAAAATTATACGCCCTATCTTGGAGATGATTCGTTCTTAGCAGACCCAACTGAACGCACTCAACAACTATGGACAGAATTATCAAAACTACTGACCAAAGAGCGAGCATGCCCGGGTGGAGTTTTAGATGTGGCCGATAATGTTGGCTCTCGTATTGATGCTTTTGGTCCAGGTTATATCAATAAAAATTTAGAAAAAATTGTTGGCGTACAAACAGATGCTCCATTAAAACGCGGCATTTTTCCAAACAGTGGCTTTCGTCTAGTTGCGAACTCATTGGAAGAAATTGGCAGAATCATGAATCCTGAAATTGAGGATATTTATACCTATTATCGTAAAGACCATAACCAAGCAACATTTGATATTTATGATTCTGTGATTCGCGCATGTCGCTCTTCAGGTATTATTACAGGGCTTCCTGATGCTTATGGTCGCGGCCGTATTATTGGTGATTATCGCCGTGTTGCCTTATATGGCGTTGATTTCTTAATTCGTGCTAAAGAAGCCGAAAAAGCAGAAACAGATAGTTGGGAATTTAATGAAGATACGCTTCGCTTACGTGAAGAGCTCTCTGAACAAATTCGTGCTTTTAATGAATTAAAAAGCATGGCTATGTCTTACGGGTTTGATATCAGCCATCCTGCTGAAACTGCTCAAGAAGCTATTCAATGGACATATTTTGCTTATCTTGCTGCCACTAAAGAACAAAATGGTGCTGCAATGTCATTTGGCCGTGTTTCAACATTCTTAGATATTTATATCGAACGCGATCTAAAAGCTGGCAAAATTACTGAAAGTGAAGCACAAGAATTAATTGATGATCTGGTGATTAAATTACGCATTATTCGTTTCTTACGCACTGAAGATTACAATGAGCTATTTTCAGGCGATCCTACTTGGGTTACTGAGTCCATCGGTGGCATGAGTAAAGATGGACGCACATTGGTATCCAAAAACAGCTTCCGTTTCTTACACACTCTATATAACTTAGGCCCTGCACCTGAGCCAAACCTAACTGTTTTATGGTCAACAAAATTACCACAAGGTTTTAAAGATTTCTGCTCGAAAGTTTCTATTGAAACCAGTGCCATTCAATATGAGTCTGATGATTTAATGATGCCTAAATGGGGTGATGATTATGGCATTGCTTGTTGTGTATCAGCAATGGCAATCGGCAAACAAATGCAATTCTTTGGTGCCCGTGCAAATCTTGCCAAAGCACTTCTTTATGCTATTAATGGCGGAGTTGATGAAAAGTCAGGCAAGTTAGTTGCACATGGTTTTGAGCCGATTACAGGTGATGTATTAAATTATGATGACGTAATGAAACAATTTGAAAAGTTGATGGATTGGTTGGCTGAAAATTATGTCAAAGCCTTAAATGCTATTCATTATTCACACGATCGTTACGCTTATGAACGCATAGAAATGGCATTACATGATCGCGATGTTCTCAGAACTATGGCATGTGGTATTGCAGGCTTATCCGTTGCCGCAGACTCTTTATCTGCCATTAAATATGCAAAAGTCAAACCCATACGTAATGAGCAAGGTATTGCGATTGATTTTGAAATTGAAGGCGAATATCCTGCGTTTGGCAATAATGATGAACGCGTAGATGAGATCGTAGTAATGCTTACTGAATTGTTCATGAGCAAAATTAAAAAACAAAAAACGTATCGTAATTCAATACCAACACAATCTGTATTAACCATTACATCTAATGTTGTATACGGAAAGAAAACCGGCAATACGCCTGATGGTCGTCGTGATGGTGAACCATTTGCACCGGGTGCGAACCCTATGAATGGAAGAGATACTTCAGGTTTTGTGGCAGCGGGTGCATCCGTTGCAAAGATTCCATATGAGTCAGCACTTGATGGTATAAGCTGGACTGCATCAGCAACACCCGGAGCATTGGGCAATACATTAGCCGATCGTATCAATAACTTATCTAACTGCTTAGATGGCTATTGTGGTGCTGATGGTTTTCACATTAACGTCAATGTCTTTAACCGAGAAACTTTAGAAGATGCAATGAACCATCCTGAAAAATATCCTCAATTAACAGTACGTGTTTCAGGCTATGCGGTAAACTTCATCAAATTGACTAAAGAGCAACAATTGGATGTTCTTAATCGAACTTTCCATATTAAAGCTTAATCCATCTACATAAATATTAAAGCTGGGCATATGACATATGCCCTCTTTATTTTCAGCATTTATAAACGCTAAAAGGGCATAATTATGAATAACACACATAAACCCCTACCAACAATGCCAATTGAAGACATTGATCAATTAGATTTAGATGAAAATAAACCAAGTGGTATTATTGCACCTGTATTTATCAATGAGAACAATCAACTTTCAGGCTTCGTTCATTCAATTGAAACAGGTGCTGCGGTTGATGGCCCTGGCGTCCGCTTTGTCATGTTCAGTTCAGGCTGTCAATTTCGATGCCTTTATTGTCACAATCCAGATACTTGGAAGCTCCATAATGGCACATTGCGCACTGTTGATGAGATGGTGAATGAGATTGGGAAATATGCTCGATTTTTAAAGCTCGCAGGTGGTGTAACATTTTCAGGTGGTGAACCATTGATGCAAGCAAATTTCATCGGTGAAATTGCTTATCGCGTAAAGCAACAATACGACCTACATATCACTTTAGATACACAAGGTTTTTTGGCAGCACATCTTAAAGACGAATGGTTTGATAACATCGATCTCGTAATGTTAGACATTAAACACATTGACCCCATCAAATACCAAGCCTTAACATCACAGCCACTACAACCAACTTTAGATTTTGCACATAGACTCATCAGAATGCAAAAGCCTCTTTGGATTCGTTATGTTTTAGTGCCTGGCTTAACAGATGATTTGAATGACATTGAAAAACATGCAGAATTCATAGCACAGCTACAAACTGAAAGCATAGAACTTCATGATAAAAGGCTGATTGAGCGAATTGAAATATTACCATTCCATAATCTTGGCGAAGCAAAATGGCATGAACTCAACTTAAAATATACGCTTGCCAATACAGAACCACCAACACCTGAGTTTGTTGCACAAGTCAAAAATATTTATAAAAAATACAGTTTGCCCATCGCATAAAAAAAGCTTTCATATTTAAATATGAAAGCTTTTAATAAACCATAAAATTATAATGGAACTAAAGTAATTTCAACGCGACGATTTTGCGCACGACCTTCAGGCGTCGCATTAGATGCAATAGGATGGCTTGGGCCAGCGCCAAATGTAGAAATTCTATTAATACTAATGCCTTGTAAAATTAATGCATTAGCCACACTATCAGCTCTTTCTGTTGATAATCTTTTGTTCAATGCTTCAGAACCTGTCGAGTCTGTATAACCAACGATGTGTGCTGCTGTTTTATTATACTCTTTCATTACAGCCGCAACACTGCGTAATGTTTCAGTACCACGAGGATTTAGAATTGCGCTGTTACTGTTAAACGTCAAGCTGTTTGGCATATTCAATACAATACGGTCATCATAACGTGTCACACTCACACCAGTGCCTTCTAATAACTCACGCAATTTCGCTTCTTGCCTATCAAAATAATAGCCAATTCCACTACCTAAAGCAGCACCACTTGCAGCACCAATCAATGCTCCACGACCAGGATCACCTTTATCAATTAAAGCGCCCACACCTGCCCCTACGAGAGTACCAATCGTTGCGCCAATACCAGTATCTGATATTTCTGATTGCCCGGTGTAAGGGTTGGTAGTACAACCTACAATAATTAATGCAGACAGTGATGTAATGATTAAAGTTTTTTTCATAACTTACCTTCAAAATGGATGAATATGAATGTTTAGTTGTTACTATGTAACCACTCGTGGTGGAAACTCAAGTGCTTTGATTATACTAAGATTCCACTGCCGAGATAAATATTATATGCACAATGGTTCGCCTTAAATTGTGTCATTGTTTACATACAATATTTATAATTATTCTCACTGCGTTCAACTTTATTAAAAAATATGCTATTAATAGCGTACTAAAACAAAATAATATTATAATAATTATGGAAATAAGTTTTATTAGCAAGTTTTAAAATTTTTCTTCAATATATATTTAATATTTAAAAATATTTTCTATAATGATTCCTAACTTTTTAACTATTATAAAGGCCCTGCGATTATGGAACTAGACCCTACCATCATGGCGCGTATACAATTCGCGATTAATGTATCCTTCCACATTTTATTTCCCAGTATCAATATTGCACTTGCATGGTTTTTACTGTTTTTTAAACTTCGTTATCAAAAGACTAAAGAACAATCTTGGCAAAATGCCTATGATTTTTGGGTCAAAATATTTGCACTAAGCTTCGCTATTGGTGTTGTAACAGGCGTTACCATGAGCTTCCAGTTTGGTACTAACTGGCCAGGTTACATGGAAACTATTGGCAACATCGCAGGCCCATTGATTGGCTATGAAGTACTAACAGCCTTCTTCTTAGAAGCAACATTCTTGGGTGTGATGCTATTTGGTCAAAAACGAGTTTCTCCTCGAATACATAATCTTTCAATATTACTCGTTGCCATCGGTACAACAGCGTCTTCGTTCTGGATTTTGGCGTTGAACTCTTGGATGCAATCACCATCTGGCTTTGAAATGATTGATGGTCAAGCTCATGTTACTAGCTGGATGGAAGCAATATTTAGCCCTACATTCCCTGCACGTTTAGCTCATATGCTGCTTGCATCAGTATTAACTACATCATTTTTTATAGCAGGTATTTGTGCTTATAAAATCATGAAAGGTGATCCTTCAAAAGCAACAAGACAAGCAATGCACGCTGGTATCATCGTTGCTGCAATTGCAATTCCATTTCAAATCTTTGTAGGTGATGCATCAGGATTGTTAGTATTAAAACATCAGCCTGAAAAACTTGCTGCAATTGAAGCAATTTGGAACACTGAAAAACCTGTTGCATTAAACCTTTTCGCAATTCCAAATGAAGAAACTCGTTCAAATGACTATGACATTTCTGTTCCTCACTTGGGCAGTCTGATCTTAACTCATAGCTGGGATGGTGAAATTAAAGGCTTAAATGAATTTGATTTTCATCCGCCTGTTGCACCAGTTTTCTTTAGCTTCAGAGTGATGGTAGGTATGGGACTTTTGATGCTGCTTGTCTCTTGGGTTGGTGCTTACCAATTGATGCGCAGAAAAAAAATTGGTCCATTTATGCATAAAGTCGTTTGCGCAATGACATTCTCGGGCTGGATTGCTGTTTTAGCCGGTTGGTACGTAACTGAAATTGGTCGTCAACCTTGGATTGTTTACGGAATTTTAAAAACAGCTGATGCGGTCGCACCACATGGCCCTACAGTAATGATCACCTCGCTTACTATCTACATTATTCTTTATGCTTTCTTAATGATCAGTTATTTATCTGTTATTTTTTACATGATTAAAAAAGCAATAAAAAACAATATTACAGCAGCTAAAGGAGCATAATCATGGATGCAGTTACAGTCTTACCAGTAATATTTAGTGCCTTATTGGCAATTACCGTTTTTCTTTACATCATTTTTGATGGCTATGATTTAGGTGTTGGCTTACTCTTCCCTTTTGTGAAAGAAAGAGCTGATCGTGATGCTATGGTTGCAACTGTCGATCCATTTTGGGATGCAAACGAAACATGGATTGTCTTGGGAATTGGTATATTATTCATCGCTTTCCCAAAAGCTTATGGTGATATTTTAGTAACGCTTTATATTCCAACGGTTGCAATGCTCGCTGGCTTGATCTTACGTGGCTGTGCTTTTGATTTTAGAAATACAGCTAAAAAAGAACATCAAGGCATGTGGGATAATCTATTTTGCATAGGATCTTACTTAGCAACATTGTCTCAAGG
>CANRJX010000108.1 GCA_947631095.1 uncultured Wohlfahrtiimonas sp. | reverse complement strand
GAAGTTCAACAACAATTAGGTGATGGCGTTGTTCGTACAATCGCGATGGGTTCATCAGACGGTTTACAACGTGACTTAAACGTAATTGATACTAAAGGACCAATTTCTGTACCAGTAGGTGCAGGTACATTAGGTCGTATCATGAACGTATTGGGTCAACCTGTGGATCATGCTGGTCCTGTAGCAACTACAGAACATTGGGGTATTCACCGCAAGCCACCAAGTTATGAAGAGCAATCAGGTTCTACAGAATTACTAGAAACTGGTATCAAAGTAATTGACTTATTATGCCCATTCGCTAAGGGTGGTAAAGTAGGTTTGTTCGGTGGTGCTGGTGTTGGTAAAACTGTAAATATGATGGAATTGATCAACAACATCGCTAAAGCTCACTCAGGTTTATCTGTGTTTGCTGGTGTTGGTGAACGTACTCGTGAAGGTAATGACTTCTATCACGAAATGAAAGATTCTAACGTACTTGATAAAGTTGCGATGGTTTATGGTCAGATGAATGAACCACCTGGTAACCGTTTACGTGTTGCTTTGACTGGTTTGACAATGGCTGAATACTTCCGTGATGAAGGTAAAGATGTTCTATTGTTTATCGATAATATCTATCGTTATACATTGGCAGGTACAGAAGTATCAGCATTGTTAGGACGTATGCCATCAGCGGTAGGTTATCAACCTACATTGTCTGAAGAAATGGGTGTTCTACAAGAACGTATTACTTCAACTAAGAAAGGTTCTATCACATCTGTACAAGCAGTTTATGTTCCTGCGGATGACTTAACGGATCCATCTCCAGCGACAACGTTTGCTCACTTGGATGCAACAATCGTTCTTTCGCGTGACATCGCTTCTTTAGGTATTTATCCTGCGGTAGATCCTTTAGATTCAACTTCACGTCAATTAGATCCACAAGTTGTTGGTCAAGAGCATTATGATGTTGCTCGTGGTGTTCAAACAGTTCTTCAGCGTTATAAAGAATTGAAAGACATCATCGCGATCTTGGGTATGGATGAATTATCAGAAGATGATAAATTAGTTGTACAACGTGCTCGTAAGATTCAACGTTTCTTATCTCAACCTTTCCACGTTGCAGAAGTATTCACTGGCGCACCTGGTAAGTATGTAAGTTTGAAAGATACAATTGCAAGCTTTAAAGCAATCTTGGCAGGTGAATGTGATTCATTGCCAGAACAAGCTTTCTACATGGTTGGCGATATTGAAGAAGCAAGAGCGCGTGCTGCTAAGCTTTAATCTAACTGAATAGGGAGTCTCAATGAATACAATGCATGTTGCCATCGTAAGCGCAGAAAAAGAATTGTTTTCTGGAGATGTCACTTTTTTTGCAGGATCAAGTATCTCTGGTGAGTTAGGTGTATTTCCTGGACACTTGCCATTGTTGACTCAACTTGTTCCTGGTCAAGTCAGATTACAAAAAGCTGACGGTAGTGAAGAAGTGTTTTGGATTTCAGGTGGTTTGCTTGAAATTCAACCTAACCAAATTATCGTTTTGGCTGAATCTGCTGAAAGAGCAGATAATCTTGATGAGGCTGAGGCTAAAGCTGCGAGAGAGCGTGTTGAATCTATGATGCAAAAGCATAATGATGATTTCAACTTTGCTAAAGCTCAAACAGAATTACGTGAAATCAGTGCGAAAATTGATGCAATTGAACGTTATCGTAAAATTGGTAAAGTTTAATTTAATTAGTTATAAAAAAACCTGCCTTTGGGCAGGTTTTTTTTATGTTTGTAATTAATAATCTGATGTTTGAGCTGAGTGTTGTTTTTGTTTGATTGATTGATCCACTGCAATTGTGAATAAAGCATCTGTGGATGAGTTAAGACCTGTTTCTACTGAGTCTTGAATGACACCTACAATAAAGCCAATTGCCACTAATTGCATCGCAACAGTATTATCGATTCCAAATAGGCTACAAGCTAAAGGAATCAATAGTAAAGAGCCACCTGCAACACCCGATGCACCGCATGCGGCAACTGTTGCTACAACACTTAATAAAATGGCAGAGAATATATCAACCTGAATACCTAGAGTATGTACTGCAGCTAGTGTAAAAATTGTAATTGTTACTGCTGCACCAGCCATATTTATGGTCGCCCCCAAAGGTATTGAAATACTATATGTTTCTTCATCAACATTTAATTTGCGACATAAAGCTAAGTTAATAGGGATGTTTGCGGCAGAACTACGCGTAAAGAATGCTGTGATACCACTTTCTTTTAAACATGTGAAGATTAATGGGTATGGATTAGAACGTATTTTCCAATAAACCAGAATTGGATTAATAACAAATGCAACGATTGCCATGGCAATCAATAAGATTACAACCAATTGAACGTAGCCAAGTAAGCCTTGTACACCTGTATCAGAAGTTGTGGAAGCCACAATACCTAAAATACCTAAAGGAGCAAATTTAATGACAAAACGAACAGCTTTTGTTGTCACTTCTGCCGCATCTTCAATCAATTTTTTCGTTGTATCACTCGCATGGCGTAATGCTAATCCAAAAACGATTCCCCAAAATAATAAGCCAATATAGTTTGCTGAAACGATCGCGTTAACAGGATTATCAACCATTTTCATTACTAAACCATTTAAAACCGTTATAATACTGCTCGGTGATGATTGTGATGCAGCAGCAGGCAGAGAAGAAAGTGTGATTGGGAAGATGAAACTGATAATAACAGCAACTACAGCGGCAGAAAATGTTCCTAATACGTAAAGGAAGATGATCGGTCTAATGGTATTTTGATGTTTATCAGTTGTTTTATACCTAGCAATCGCTGCCATAATTAGAAAAAATACTAAGACGGGAGCAATAGCTTTTAAGCCATTAACAAATACTTCTCCTAAAATAGCAGCTGCATTCGATGCTGTAGATGAGGTGAAACCAATGATTAAACCTACGAGTAACCCGATAAGTATTTGTTGAATTAAGCTAAACCGGCTGATGAAATTTAAAATACACCTCATAAAAGCTCCTATTGTTTGTAGTAATTGGTCGTTTAAATCATTAAAAAATATAGCAAGTAATCTAAACTTTGCAAACGTAATAGATTACAACAAATCAAAAGCTTATTATATGTTTGATAAATTAATAGTAATGAAGGAAAGTTAAATGAAGAAAATAACAGTTTGGGATCTACCGATTAGACTTTTTCATTGGGCATTGGTTGTGATGCTGGTTGTATCTATTTATACGATTGATAATGAGGAGATTACAGCTCATCAATATGTAGGTGTATTTATTTTGATCCTGCTGTCATTTAGAACAGCTTGGGGATTAATTGGAAGTTCAACTGCAAGGTTTTGGGATTTTATAAAAGGACCAAAGGCTGCTTATGATTATTTGCGTTACGGCATTACCAAAACAGAAGGGCACAATCCTTTAGGTGCTTACATGGTTCTCTTCATGTTATTGGTTTTATTTGTACAAACAATCACAGGATTATTCTTAGGTGATAATACGTATTTGCATCAAGATTCTCCCTTGTATAAGTTAATTTCTAGTGAGACGAGAAGTTATTTTAAAATAATCCATCAGTACAATTTATATGTGATT
The DNA here is from genome assembly GCA_947631095.1 of uncultured Wohlfahrtiimonas sp. Taxonomy (GTDB): domain Bacteria; phylum Pseudomonadota; class Gammaproteobacteria; order Cardiobacteriales; family Wohlfahrtiimonadaceae; genus Wohlfahrtiimonas. The sequence continues at coordinate 3,483 of CANRJX010000108.1, read as the reverse complement.
TATACGATGGTTGGTTTGCATATATTGGCTATTGTGATGTACTTATTTGTGAAAGGTCAAAATTTAGTTAAAACAATGGTTGTAGGATCTAGAAAAGAAGAAGAATGGCATAATCCAATGGCGGTAGAATTAAAAAATAACAGGCCTTGGTTAGCTTTGATTATTTTTGTATTCTTAGGCATTTTTATTCCATATATGCTGTATGGCTATATGAAAAATATAGAATTATTTGTTTGGATTAAAAACACATTCATTTGGTTGCAAGGATTATTATTTTGAGTCGTAGTTTATTAAAAATGTCAGCTTTAGAGCGCATAGGAATATCAATGTTAGTGATTATTCCTATGACAATCTTATTGTTGGTTGTGCTTTATGCCAAGTAATGCTCTCGGATAGCATGAATATCAGCCAATAAAATCTCTGTTAGATAGCGCTCAGTCGATTTATAGTTATCTTTGATTGAGCGCGTTGCAGTATTTAAATATTTTTCTTGTACGCCAAATAAATGGCGAGCGTTTTCTTCTGTAATTTGATGAGCAGCTAGATTAGATAAATCATCTTTACGCATTTCGTACAATTTTAATGCGGCGGCATTTGATGCTAAATAATCCTCCATAATGTCATCTTCATGCACACCTAAAGCGCTTAATATCAAATAAGCTGCAAATCCTGTTCTATCTTTACCGGCAGTACAATGAAACAATAAATTTTCACCCTTATTTAAGCTTTTGGTTAATATTTGGTATTGATGGTGAAAATGCGTTGGTAATACGCTATATATTTGCTGGTAATACAAATCTATATTTTCTTTATCTAAACGTTTTTTTGCAATTTCTTCTGGGTTAAGGATGTTTGCTACATCAATTTCTGCTGCTTTTCTGTGAAATTGTTGATTAAATTTTTGTTGAAGTAAGATTTTTTTCTCACTTTCCTCACGAAAATCAATAACAGTATCTAAATTCAATAAATGAAGTTTTAAAAAGTCATTTTCTGAGCCATATTCTGGTGCGGCACTGCGAAATAATTTTTTTTCTTTAATTGTAGAATTTTCTTTATTTTTCAAACCGATAAATGATCTGAAATTTATAATGGATTCCATTTTACCTCCTTGTTTGATCTATTTTTATGCAATTGCTTGCCAAGTATCTTATTAATAGCTATTATACGCACCTCAACGCAATCCATGCCTGGGTGGCGAAATTGGTAGACGCAGCAGACTTAAAATCTGCCGACCCTTAACGGTCGTGCCGGTTCGATTCCGGCCCTAGGCACCATTATATACAAAAAGCCCACTGTAAAGTGGGCTTTTTGTTTTATATCTATTTAACATTAGAAAAATTACTCATTCCCAAAGCGACCACCTGTAGTTGGGTAGTTATACATAGAGCCATCTTTTACTTTAATTTCTTTGTCCCAAGGTAGCTTATACTTTCCAGCAGCTAAGTCTTTTATGTATGTTAAAGATGTATCGTGATCACCGCCCGGGACTTCTACATAAGCCCTTGCACCTAGATTATAGATATTGTTTTCTAATCCCCACGTTTTACGTGCATTATCTGATAAAACAGGGTAGATCTCACCGGTTACAATTTCTCCTGGATTTCTGTCACCTTGAACAAGAGTTGTTCCATCGAAATTTACAATTTGTCCTTCACCAAAATAATAGAATACACCATCATAACCAGCGCAGTTGACTGATACAGTGTACATAAGATTATGCCATGCATTAGATCTATTGGTTAGCTTCCATTGTTCATTGACTTGTGTGCTATAGCCCGAAATGCGGATGTAGACGTTAGCACCCTTATAGGCAGCTTCTCTAGCAAGTTCTGGGATCATTCCATCATGACATATGCAAACAGCAAGTTTACTTCCGCCAGGGCCATCACAAACCGGCATTCCTAAATCCCCTGGAGACCAAGGTTCAATTGGAGTCCAAGGAAAAATTTTACGGTATTTAAGTATGATTTCACCCTTAGGATTAATAATAATTGCAGTATCATAAGGATTTTTCGTAGGATCAGGATTACGCTCAATAATCGAAAATACACCATATAATTCTGCTTCTTTACACGCTTTGGCAAAAATATCAGTTTCTTTTCCTGGTACATCACATAGAAACTCATCCGTTAGCCATTTTGAGGTATTTAATCCCTGAGTGCTATATTCAGGAAATATAATTAGTTCAAGACCTGGGTAGCCAGCTTTAGTGTTATGTATAATTTTTACAATATTTTCGACTTGTTTATCTATGTCTGAACGTTCATGTACCACTGGTACAGGATATTGGATTGCTGCGACAAGAAAACCAATTGCTGGTTTTGTATTACTTCCAGTTGAGCCCATAATTTAACTCCTAAAATTGAGGATAATTAATATTTTGCTGTTTCTAACTGTGTAACTTAATTACTTATAATGATTATTTAATTATGCTGTAATAATATTAAATATATAATTACAGCTTAATAATATAAGAATAGATTAATATTTAAAATTAATTATTTAGCTTTTTATGTTTTATTCTTATGTGTAGCTTGTGTTTGTTGAGCTTTGAGTTGTCTCTCATGAATTTCATTTTGACTTAATTTGTTAACAATAGTTGTCACAAATGCAGTAAAAATCGGGAAAATTGTTAACCCTACTGTTGCCAAAGAAGTAGTGATGATTTTACCTGCAACAGTCACTGGCTGAATGGTTGATCCTAGAGTTGTTACAGTCATCGCGGCCCACCAAAGAGAGTCATAATAAGTTTTTACTTCTGGATTGATACCACGTTCTGCAATAAAAAAGATTAAAGTTAAGAAATAAATAATAGAGGTCAATAGGATCAGATAAGAGATAAATAATGCTGTTGTATTGCGTTGCACAATAATATAAACAACTAAAACCATAGCTACAGCACCTCTTGTTAAAGGTATTAAATGTATTAAATAAAGCTGTTCAGCGGTTAATTGTATATTAAGGTGTTTAATTAAAGACAGATAAGGTATTGATAAAAAAAGCAAAATAAAATATCGTTTAAAGAACTGCCATTTTTTATCAGAGAGTAATAAAAGAATAAAAAAATCTAACGTAAAGTAAATACATATCCAAAACTGTACATCAAAATATATTGAATCCTGCATAAATGAATCATTATTAAATGCTTCTAAGGATATGTTAATAATGAGTAAGGCAGATGCAAATACAACTATTCCGTTAAGTAATGCTTTGATTTGTTGCTTGTGTTGAGGGCTTAAGGATTTCATTTAGATTGTCACTCTATGAATTATAAAAACAATAGTATTTGTACCTCAAAATATTCAGAATGTCATAAAATCTAAGCTTATTTTTTAGATAAAATATCTATTTTGTTTATTTTATAGCCATTATTGTGCATCACTCTATATGCAGATACATCATTTTTCTATTGCAACTTTAGATAGATTTTTAAGTGCTGTAATTCTTTCTTCAAATGTACTGCCCGGAAACTCTAGCAGAAAC
>CANRJX010000107.1 GCA_947631095.1 uncultured Wohlfahrtiimonas sp. | reverse complement strand
GCAGGCGGGCAGCGAGATGGGCAAGCAGTATCAGCTGAAAGTGATTGAAGCCGCCACGCAGCCACAGAAAGTGAAAATGTTACGCGGCTGCCTAGAGGTCACGGTGAGACATAAATCAGCCGATAAAGTTAAATCTCTGCTGACTGACTGGTACCGGGAACGTGCCAGAGAGGTCTTTCAGCGCCGCCTCGATATCCTGGTGCCCCAGACGCTTTGGGTCAGAGAACGTCCGTCGGTTCGCCTGCGAGCGATGCAGACCCAGTGGGGAAATTGCTCCGCGAAAGGCTGCCTGACACTCAACCCTTGGCTTGTCAAAGCCCCTGCGGACTGTATCGACTATGTTTTACTGCATGAGCTTTGTCATGTGGCAGAGCATAACCACAGCGACGCCTTTTACCGCCTGATGGGGCAAGTAATGCCCGGATGGGAGACAGTCAAAAAACGCCTGGACGGCATGGCAGAGATGCTGCTGTCGGGGATGTTACAGGCAGAGGAAGAGGCATGAAATACCGGATAATTACCCTTCTGTGCATAATGGTCACCCCGGCCGTGCAGGCCGATATTTACTGTGATCGAAATGGCGTGATGAACGGTCTTTCATCAGACACTTCAGGGCGTATCATCTGGCTTGACCAGAGAGTTAGCTCTGGTGGGACGACTTAATAGCTAAAAGGAATATTTATGTTGAATAGCAATATTGAATTGCAGGCTGATATATGAATGATAAAAAACAATTGCTTTCAATTATTTTACAAAAAAAGAAATCTATCACTATATTCATTACCAATATCATGCTGAATAACTATTATTTACTCCTGTCAACGGCAAATAAAGTTCAAGAAATAAAATCACATTACATACCTGAGCGTAAATCAACTAATCTTATTGACACTCTTGGAATTAATGAAAATGGACACAGTACTCTTCTAGCAGAAATATTAAACTTCACGGAGAAAAAAGAGTATTTTTTTTTGAATGATTTTGTTCATTCCACGCTTGGTTTTGAACTCATCTTCGACCATCAAACTGTGAGTATAAAAGCAGAAGATGAACGGATAGATATTTTAATTTATGATGCTAATAACTGCCTGATCATAGAGAACAAAATCAATAACGCCATTGATCAACCAGAACAACTGAAACGTTATATTGATAAATGTAAAGCAAGAGGCTACCAAGAGGATAATATACATCTCCTTTACTTGACCGATATGAAACATGAAAAAGATTTGAGTATAACACTTTCAAATTACGCTGAATCTTTTAAAGAAAAATCAAAGGTTATTGCATATCATCCTAGTATCATCGATTGGTTAGCATCATCAGTTCTTCCGAATATCAGACACAAAGATAATGATTTTTATTGCTTTACCAGTCAGTATATAGACCATCTTAATGGTCGATTCTTCAAGAGACCAGAGGATAACGTAATGAATAATGAAATTAATGAGTTTATCTGCGAACAGTTTGGACTAAAAGAAGATGATCTTACTGGAAATATAAAAAAACTAGAAGAAGAGCTAAAATCAGTTAATGAACTTCAGTCTAGAATGAACACTATTTTCTCTGAACAAAAAGAAAAAATATTTAGCGAATGGACACTAAAACTTAGACAGGACTTTCCTACCCTGAACGTTCAAGAGGGGAAGGAGGGTCAGTTAACTAAGACTGGTATATTGTTTGATAATGAATCAGGTAAATTTTCTATTCTTATTGAAAAGACGGCTTCGTCAATTTATTTTGGTATCGGGAAACATTTTACGGGTGAACTGCTACTCAATGATGATATAGATTTACTAATAAGACCTTTAATGAGCGGATTCAGACGTTCAGAATGGTGGTATGGCTGGAGAAATACATCCTATGAAAAAGGATATTACGAACTTTGCCAGTTAATAAATGATTACCTTATAATAGATAAAAGTGAAACTCTGTGAATTATTGGAAATCAGGTAATGCTAGCAACATGATGGTCATCATCTTAGATCAAGTACCATGAGATACAACTACTACAAGTGACTTCAAGGTCTTTAAGTAATTATCAACAGATTGATAGTATGATTTAAAAGTCAAAGCCATATCACTAGCCGATATCGGCTAGTGATATTAACATATTGATTAATTTATCAAATATGTTGTGAATTATTATGCAGCTGATGGCATTGGAGTTGCCAGATCTTCTAGATCATCAACCATTTCAATTAATTCATTTTCGCCATATTTAAATGCAGGCCTTTGTTTTACTATACTAACAACCAATGGTTTAATCATGAAATTTACTGTTGCGCGGGCATTTTTCTTGGATGCATAAATTACTTCAAGCATTTTTTGATCTAATACTCTCGCTAGATTGTCATTTAAATTTTCAATCTCATATTCATTAAGTAGGAAAGTGGTAGCCAACCATGTAACTTGATCTTGTACAATTTCCAAGGTTTTTACCTTGTCATCTTCAATTAAAGAGCCAGTTATCATTTTTGAAAGTTGAGCTGCGGCAAATCCACCTATCATTCCTCCTGCTGCTCGTCCGGCTAGAGCACCGAATGGCCCTAATGGGCTAAGAATAACTCCCCCAGCAATGGAACCGACTACGCTACCCGCCACACTAGACGTCGTTATTGCTAGGTTTTTAATAAATTGAGCACCAGATATATGACCACGAACCATTTTTATCATATCTGGCCCAGTTGTTATTGCAACAAGGGCGAATGAAGTAACAAGTGTACCTCTCATTACTTTATTTAAGGAGTTAAGATTTTTTACTCCCATGCCATTCTGTAGGGCGTCTCTAACTGTTGGGCTTGCTATAGAGAAATCAACATTTTTTAGTAATACTTGTACAGTACCAAGACGATGTAATTGTTGCGCCGTAACATATACCGCCATTGTTCTACTAAAAGTTTTACCTGCTTGTATAGCTGCAGTGCGTAATGCTGTTTTTTGATCTCCTGTTTTACAATAGAAAATACTTGCTGTTAGGCCAAAACTTATTCCACCTGCAGCCAAACTAACAATACTACCTTCAGCAAGATCATATGTAATAGATTCAAATGTACCAAATTTTGTTATATTCTGTGCCTGAGCGTAGGTAATATGACCTTGACGAACAAGATTGGTAGCTTCTGATGGATCGCTGACACCCGGTACCTTCCCTTGTTTTATTTTATTCTCCATTGTTTCAATAGCTTTTGTATATTGATCTTTTGGAACTTCTATCTGCATAGGAGCACCGTTACTATCATAGTACCGATAACTACCATTTTGGCCGTCGAATCCAGCGCCAACACTTCTTGCTGCAGTTGAGCAATATTTAGTTTGAATTTCTGAACCGTTAACTAACCTATCTGCTCCATTTTTTGCGTTATCATCGCCTACTATTTTTGCTGTTTTTAGCAGTGTTTTATCAATTATATGATTTGCTTTCTCTGCGGCAAATCCATGTCCTTGAGCTCCACTCGCAAACATTTTTGCATTTTCACTCCATGTATCAGGAAGTGTGATAAGAACTAAACTATTAGTTGCAGCGCTTGATATAAAATCATCATAGGGTCTTTCATGTATTTCTTGGCAAAGTTTTTCTGTATCTTGGCAAGTAGTTGAGCAATACCATTCATTCTCGTCATTATCACTGTTTTTTACTTTACTGATGCCACAAGAAATGCACGTACATATATCGTCGGAATATTCAAATGATACAAATTTAAGTCCATCTTCAAATGAGTAATAGTCGCCATCTTCCAAATATCTATTAATCAAGTCATCATTGGCAGGTTCTGTCAGATTTAATCTATTATCAAATAATTTTTTAAGGTCATCTTTGGTATTCAGCATGTTTGATTTCACTTTTTCATTAAAATCATTCATTTTTTCCTCATACCACTCTTCATTTAACAACCAGTTGTCACCAGCCATTTCCTGCTCTCTAAACTCACCATTTAATATTTTTTGAGATATTATTTTTGTGAAAATTAGAGTTGCTATTTTAGAATTTGATTTATATTCTGACTTTATCTCACCTAGCCATTCAGTGCTGTTTATAGCATTATTTTCATTTGTCTCATCATTTATTTCAGTTACTATTTTCTTTATTTCATCTAGCTCTGACATTGCATATATTTGTACCAGTATCGCGACTATCCAATAGGTTAGTCCTGTCCACCATACAAGCGATTCGGAAATACCATAATACCATGTTGCAAAAGGTGTTGCTGCTGAAAGGAATAAAAGTGCAAAAGAGGTGTAAATACATAGGTAATACTCTTTCACCTTTGGTTCTAAGTCATTTTTTTCCAGTCCATTATTTATTAGATTATTTATCTTTCTTGGCCCAGGTAACATGACTCCTGCCAGCAATGATGCTAATAAAAACTTTATAGAACCAAAAGTATAAGCTTCAAAAGCATTACAACCTTCAATGCTCCAAGCAAAACTGATTGCTAACCCTGATAATACAAGTAGTAATGATACTACCCAACGAATACCAAGAAAAAAGCTAAATCTCTCTGTCAAATACCCAAAAAGAAATGCTGGCCCACCTAGTACTAAGGCACATAAACCAACTAGAAAGAGTGCTGTATTTAATAGAAATTTAAATATATATTTCGCTAACGCTATTCCGATAAAAAGAATAAATATTCCAAAGATAATCTGAAGCATACATCTACCTTAAGTTAATAAATTTAAAAGTAATTAGATATATAAAAATAAATATTCATCATTACTATCAACTAGTTATATTCTAGCAGGTTGTGATTTCCAAGAAGGCCGAGTAAATCAAATTTAAGTCACTTCACTACAGAATAATCATTCCTTAATAAAAAACAATATAAGATCAATAAGATAGTTTTAGTTTAGATAGTAATCAATTACTGATCGAACCGTGAACTCGATACTTATGTAAGATATGCTGTAAAGTAAATCATTAACTTTTAGAGATTTTTTGATATACCGGATATGCTCCTGTAGGAGCTCGCTATAAGTTAAAGCTGATTCATAAAGCATCAAATTATCAGCACGTTAAAGTTAATTTAAGCTGACGAGCGGTGAAAATGGTTACCTTAGATTGTCAACTACTAAAATTTTTGCCGAATCAGGCATCCCGAAGATGCCTGTTACGTAGATTAATCAAACGTATATTCGCAGCTCATACACTCATAACGATCAAACACCATCCCATCTAAAGTAGCCCCCGTTACTGCTCCAGCAGCTGCCCCAGCCACTAACCGCCCGAATAATGCCCCTACCGCAGCACCAGCAATTGTGCCAACAACAGGAATAGCTGAGCCTATAGCAGCCCCGCTTAATGCCCCTGAAACTCCACCAGCAACAGCACCGCCCTTTTTACCAATATGACGTTCACGAATACGGGTTGAATCGCAGACCGGGCAACAAATGTAATTTTCCATCATGATTTCCTTTTAGGTTGATTAAAAAGCAAAAAAGCCCCTGTCCATGAGGACAGAGGCTTTCAGCGGTATAAATTTATTGAATAAGACGCATTACGATAAATAGTGACTAATGATTACACGTTTTGGCGATGAAAATTCCCATGAAGAATATTGTCACCATTTCTCAGGGAATCGATATAGTCTGCGTACCACTGCATCATTTTTCTTCTACCTTCAAGATATTGGGCGTGGTTATAGGTACCTCGAATTGCATTTTTATCGACATGTGCAAGCTGGGTTTCAATCCACGCTGAGTTAAAGCCCTGTTCATGCAGAATGGTGCTCATTGTATGGCGAAAACCGTGGCCTGTAAGTCGGCCTTTATAACCCAGTAGCTCAATAACCTGATTAACGCTTTCTTTGCTGATAGGCTTGCGTGGATCGTTTCTACCGATAAATACCAGTGGATGATGTTTTGAGATCGGTTCTAACTGTTTAAACAGCATTATGACTTGTTCAGACAGGGGGACGATATGTGGGCGTTTCATCTTCATCACTTCAGCCGGGATCTCCCAGAGCCGCTTATCAAAATCGATATCTTCCCAGCGAGCAAAGCGCAATTCTTGTGTGCGAACGCCGGTTAACATAATGATCTGGGTTGCCGTCTTAGTGATAATGCTGCCGGTATAACCCGCTAGATCGTTCAGGAAGTAGGGTAATTCACTGGCTGTGAGGAAAGGGAAGTGGACTTTCTTTGGTGTCGCTAGGGCACTGGCAAGGTCTGGAGCAGGGTTATACTCTGCTCTGCCCGTCACTATGGCGTAGCGGAATACTTCCCCACAACGCTGACGAACTTTGCGCATTTTCTCCAGCGCACCGCGTTTCTCCATTTTACGCAATACTTCCAGCAACTCCATTGGTTTGAGTTCGGCAATGGGACGCTTACCGATATAGGGGAAGATATCTTTTTCGAAGGTATCGATGATTTCGTCACGATAGCGTAATGACCAGCGATCGGCTTTATGCTGATGCCACTCACGGGCAATGGCTTCAAACGTATTCTTTTGACTCATTTGCTGAGCGATTTTTTCTTCTTTTTTTGTCTCTCCGGGATCACCACCAGCAGCCAGGATTTTTCTGGCTTCACTACGTTTCTCGCGTGCATCCGCCAATGAAACATCCGGATATACGCCAATAGAAAGCATCTTTTCCTTACCGGCGAAGCGGTACTTCATACGCCAGTATTTGGAACCGTTAGCATTAATCAGCAGATACATCCCGCTACCGTCAGTCAGTTTATAAGGCTTTTCTTTTGGTTTCGCGGTTTTAACTTTAACATCAGTTAACGCCATGGCATCCTCCGGCTTTTAATGAATCTATCCTCCTTGGGGATTTTTGCCAGTCACTAACCTGATACCCCCAATACATCCCCTTGTATAACAAAGATATTGTCAAAAGCTGTTGTTATGTATCACATTTTTGACATTATGGGGGTGCTAATACTTACAAGGGAAAATAATACCCCCTAATGTACCCCCAAAAACAACTTGATATGGGTTGAGGTCGGTTGACCAGTGGATACAAAGAAAGCCTGATGTACAAGGAATTATAAGGGTTTTATTGACTTTGGGAGAGTTCAGGAGAGAAAAATTGGCGGAAGATCACAGGAGTCGAACCTGCCCGGCACCGCTGGCGGCACCCATTGGATTTGAAATCCAACCGCC
>CANRJX010000106.1 GCA_947631095.1 uncultured Wohlfahrtiimonas sp. | reverse complement strand
AAAACAACACCAGTTAAAGGTAGGGCATCACCAAAAGCTTTGGCTGTGTTTACAGCATCTTGCCCGGTCATACTATCAACCACAAAGAGTGTTTCAACAGGATCTATTGCTTCATAAATACCTTTAATTTCATCCATCAAGACTTCATCAATGTGTAATCGACCTGCGGTATCGACGATTAAAACATCAGCACCGCTTTTTTTAGCGTAGTCTTTTGCACGAAGTACGATATCAATTGGTTTTTCTGATGGATCTGATGAAATCCATTCTGCACCAACTTTACCGGCGACAGTTTTCAACTGTTCAATTGCAGCAGGGCGGTAAACGTCGGCACTCACTACCATGACTTTTTTATTTTGTTTTTCTTTTAGAAAAGCAGCAAGTTTACCCGTTGTTGTTGTTTTACCAGCACCCTGTAAGCCCGCCATTAAAATAACAGCAGGTGGTTGAGTTTTTAAGTTAAGTTCTGCATTTTCAGATCCCATAACTGTAATGAGTTCTTCATGCACAACTTTAACTAATACTTGTCCAGGGTTTAAACTCGATGTTACTTCGCGGCCAACAGCTCGCTCTTTCACACGCTCAATAAATGATTTAACAACAGGTAAAGCAACGTCTGCTTCTAAAAGAGCCATTCTTACTTCACGTAAAGCATCTTTAATATTATCTTCTGTTAGTCTTGCTTGTCCGCGAAGAGATTTCATCGTTTGGCGTAAACGATCGCTTAAATTTTCAAACATAATGCCTCAGGAATGAATTAAATTAGTGTATTATAGTTTAGATTGTGGCTTAGTTTACTTTAATTAGGCCTTCCTTTAAAGTCATTTCAACAATGTTAATACAGTAAAATTATGCAAACATTACTTTTCATAGCAAACATTACGTGTTACCTAATTGCGATATTGGGCATTATTTGTTTTGTCAAAGGAAAGCTGTCTAAGAATTGTTTCAAAGTAGGGATTACTTTTGCTTGGATAGCTGTGATTTTGCATGCTTGTTTATTGAGTAATGTATTGGTTGGGCCAGATGGCATTAATATTGGTGCTGCAAATGCATTCTCTTTAACGATTTTAGCTACGTTAATGATAGTTTTACCCAATATACGTAAACATCCAGATATGTCGATAGTTTTATTTTTACTAGCGATTATATCTTTAATTTTTTCAGTGAGTTATGATTCACAATTGAATCTTAGTAGTATTCAGCCAATTTTAAGTTTGCATATAATACTATCAATCATTGCCTATGCAATTTTAATGCTAGTGGGTGTGCAAGCTGCAATTATCGTATTGCGACACAGTTACTTAAAAAGCCAATCTGGCTACTTCTTGGCGCATTTACCGCCATTAATGTCGATGGAAAAATGGTTGTTTCAGTTAATGGGGATAGGTGCTGTATTATTAACACTTAGCTTGTTGACGGCATTATCATTTGTTGATAGTTGGTTTGATAAACAATTCATACATCGTTCATTGTTATCAATAATTTCATTGATAATTTTTGTGACGCTATTATTTTTGCATCATTATAAAGGGCTGCGTGGAAAACCTGCGGCAAAATATGCCTTAATCGCATTTATTGTGCTCTTGCTTGGCGTTTCGGGCTCAAGAGTGATTCAAGAACTTTTACTTAACCGTATATCATAAATTATGACTATAGATTCAAACACTAATCCAGAAGATAATTCTAATCAATCATTGATTCAGCATTTGATGGAGCTTAGAACGTGTATTCTAAGAGCTTTATTAGGTGTTGTTGTCATTTTTTTCGGATTGATTTGGTTTAGAAATGATATTTATACATTTATTGCGATGCCATTAATTGATGCTTTACCACAAGGCAGTAAATTAATCGCTACTGAAGTAACATCAACGTTCTTGGTCCCCATCAAGTTAACTCTATGGTTATCTTTCTTTTTGGCTGTGCCGTGGGTGATTTATCAAATTTGGCGCTTTATCGCTCCAGGTTTGTATCAAACAGAGCGTCGATTGGTTTTTCCAATGATTTCTTCAAGCATTTTGCTTTTTTATCTTGGAATGTTATTTGCATATTTTGCTGTGATGCCATTAATGTTTAAATTCTTAGTGGGCACTACGCCAGATGGTGTAGAAATGGCAACGGATATCAGTCAATATCTATCGGTGATTTTAAGACTATTCTTTATTTTTGGCGTAGCATTCGAAGTGCCTGTTGCAATCATTCTATTGGTACTGATGAATGTGATTACAGTTGAGAAAATTAGCGCGAAACGTCCATATATTATTATTGGTGCATTTGTTGTAGCTGCTATTGTTACTCCGCCAGATGTATTGTCACAGGTTGCTTTTGCAGGTATGACGCTCATATTATTTGAGTTAGGTTTATGGATCGCGAAGGTATTAAAAAATAAGAAGTAAATTAAAATAATAATGCTGATAAAGCAGGAGATAAGAATATGATCGCAAGTATGGCAAATTTTTTTGGTGTTTCTGAAAGTTCATTCATCATTTGGTTGATAGTTTTGGTTGCGATTATCGTAATCATTTTTATGGTGATATCAATTTATAATCAACTTGTATTAAAACGTAATAATTACCAAAATTCATTTGCGCAAATTGATGCTGCTTTAATGAGACGTTTTGATTTGATTCCAAACTTAGTTGAAGTTGCTAAAAAATATATGGAGCATGAACGAGAAACATTGGAAGCTGTTATTGCAGCACGGAGCCAAGCACAAAGTACGTTAAACAGCGCGAAACAAGATCTAACAAATGATGCGTTATTAAGCGCAGCTTCAAAAAGTGAAACTGTATTGAGTGGCGCATTAGGACGATTAATGGCTGTGGTCGAATCATATCCTGATTTAAAAGCGAATGAGCAAATGCAATCATTGCATAATGAGTTAGCGACAACTGAAAACTTAATCGCGGCACATCGCCAAACTTACAATATTGATGTAACAGAGTATAATAGCGCTTTGCAGATTTTCCCTAATAATGTTGTTGGTGGAATTTTTAGTTTTAAGCCCGGGGCGTTGTATAAAATTGAAGAAGTACAACGTGAAGCACCTAAGGTGAAATTTTAATTATTGAGATCAGATGAGTATGAAAGTTAGAACGCGATTTGCCCCTTCTCCCACAGGTTTTTTGCACATTGGTGGTGCTAGAACAGCGCTGTATTCTTATTTGTATGCGAAGCATAACAAGGGTGAAACAGTATTAAGGATCGAAGATACAGATTTAGAGCGTTCTACACCAGAAGCTGTGGCAGCAATCGCAGATGGTTTAGATTGGTTAGGCTTGCATTTTGATGAAGGCCCTTATTATCAAACGAAACGCTTTGATCGTTATAAAGAAGTGGTTGCAGAAATGCTTGAAGCAGGGACTGCATATTATTGCTATTGCACACAAGAAGAGTTGCAGGCAATGCGCGATTTAGCAGAAGCAAATAAAGAAAAGCCACGTTATAACGGAATGTGGCGTCCTGAAGAAGGCAAAGTATTGCCTGCTATTCCTGAAGGTGTAAAGCCAGTCGTACGTTTCCGTAATCCTGAAACGGGTGTGACCAGTTTTGATGATCTAGTGCACGGCACAATCACATTCCAAAACACGGAATTGGATGATCTAATTATCGCTCGTCCAGATGGAACGCCAACATATAACTTCTGTGTTGTAGTCGATGATATGGATATGAATATTACGCATGTTGTTCGTGGTGATGATCATATTAATAACACACCAAGACAAATTAATATCTTAAAAGCATTAAATGCACCTATTCCGCAATATGCACATGTTGCTATGATTTTGGGTGACGATGGTCAGAAATTATCAAAACGTCATGGTGCTGTAAGTGTTACTCAATATAGAGATGAAGGTTATTTGCCTGAAGCTGTATTAAATTACTTGATCCGTTTGGGTTGGTCTCATGGTGATCAAGAAATTTTTTCTTGGGCTGAAATGATCGAACTATTTGATCTTAAAAATGTTAATAAGGCTGCAAGCGCATTTAATACCAGTAAATTATTGTGGTTGAATCAGCATTATATGATTCAAAAAGATCCTTCTGAGTTAGCGCAATTATTGGTGCCGTATTTAGAAGCAATCGGTATCACGCCATCTGACATGGATTATTTAACTGCTGCTGCAAAAGCTCACGTTGCTAGATGTCAAACAATGGTTGAATTGGCTGCGATGATTCAATATTTGTATGTTGAAGAGTTGGCATATGATGAAGAATCAGTTGCGACATATTTAACAGCAGCGACTAAGCCGACATTAATTGCTTTACGCAATGTATTTGCAGGTTTGGAGGATTGGACTTCAGCACCATTGAAAGCAGCAATGAAAGATTTGACAAAAGAATTGAATATTAAAATGGGTGAGATTGGTATGCCTCTCCGTACAGCTATTGTAGGTAGAGCCGCTTCACCAAATTTGGATGAAACATTGATCCTTGTAGGAAAAGATAGAACAATTGCTCGACTAGATAAAGCAATTGAGAAAATTGGTTAAAATTTTGACCGAATTAACTAAAAAACTATAATCTAGCAAGATTATAGTTTTTTCTTTTATGGACGATATTGAATGAACACCGCAGATTTATTAATAGAAATTGGAACAGAAGAGCTTCCGCCAAAATTTTTAAATACATTATCTAATGATTTCAAAGAATTAATAGTAGCAGAATTGAATCAGGCAAAATTATCTTTCGACGAATGTGAAGTATTTGCTTCACCTCGCCGATTTGGCTTGTTAATTAAAAATTTAGTTGGGCAACAAGCAGATTATATTAATGAAAAAAGAGGTCCTGCTGTTGTTGCTGGCTTTAAAGATGGTGAGCCAACAAAAGCATTATTAGGTTTTGCTCGTGGTTGTGGTGTAGATGTTGAGCAATTAACCAAAGTTTCTACAGACAAAGGCGAATGGTTTGCTTTTGAAGAAAAAGTAGAAGGGAAAAAGACAGTTGATTTAGTGCCAGCTATGTTATTAAGCGCACTGAACAAATTGCCAATTGCAAAAAGAATGCGCTGGGAATCGCATGAATTTGAGTTTGTTCGTCCTGTGCGTTGGATCGTTTTATTATATGGTAATGATGTTATTGATACTGAAATTATGGGTGTTAAATCTGGTCGTACAACGAAAGGTCATAGGTTCCATACTGAAGGTGTTTTGACAGTTACTGAGCCAACACAATATGAAGCATTATTAGAGAGCGAAGGTAAAGTCATTCCTAATTTTGCAAAGCGTAAAGCAAATATTATTGAACAAGTGGCAAAAGCTACTGCAGAATATGGTAATGCCATTATGGAACCATCATTATTAGATGAGGTTTCTGCATTGGTGGAATGGCCAGTTGTTTTAGTTGGGCAATTTGAAGAGCGTTTTCTAGATGTGCCTCAAGAAGCATTGATCTCAACGATGCAAGATAATCAAAAATATTTTCCAATTGTTGATAAAGATGGAAAATTAACACGTTATTTTTGTTTTGTAAGCAACATTGAAAGTGAAAATCCGCAAGAAGTAATCACAGGTAATGAGCGTGTTATTCGTCCTCGCTTTAGTGATGCAGATTTTTTCTGGAACAGCGATAAAATGATCCCATTGGTAGATTATTTGCCTCGTTTAGCAACAACAATTTTTCAAACGCAATTGGGTTCACAAAAAGATAAAATTGATCGCGTCAGTGCATTAAGCGTTGTGATTGCTAAGTCAATTGGTGCGGATGCTTCAGTTGTAACAGAAGCGTCGCAATTGTATAAATCAGACTTATTAAGCAATATGGTGCAAGAGTTCCCTGAGTTGCAAGGCACGATGGGACGCTATTATGCAATTGCACAAGGTTTGGATACGCGCGTTGCACATGCATTAGAGCAAGTTTATTGGCCGAAGTTTGCAGGTGATCGTTTGCCTGAAACTAAAGAAGCACAAGCATTAGCAATTGCTGAAAGATTAGATACGATCGTTGGCATTTTTGCGATTGGTCAAATCCCGACAGGCTCAAGAGATCCTTATAGTTTGCGCCGCGCAGCTTTAGGTATTTTGCGTATTTCTGTGGAAATGAATATTGATTTAGACTTAAAAGATTTAATCAATATTGCTTACTTTAATTTACCTGCTGAGCTACAAAAACCAGAAGTTGAAGCAAAAGTACTGACGTATATTTTAGAAAGAATGAAAGCTTATACTGCTGAGCTTGGTATCGCTCATGATACTTTTGAGTCAATCTCAGCATTAGAACTGAATAATCCACTCGATATTTTATTGCGATTAAAAGCAATTACAGAGTTTAGAAAAACAGAAGCTGCACACAGTTTGATCCAATCAAATAAGCGTATTGCAAATATTTTAGATAAAAACCTAAAAGATCAATCAGCTGTTGAAGTTAATCAATCATTATTGAATGAAGATGCTGAAAAAGTATTATATTCAGCATTAGCAGATATTGCCCCGATGTTACAGAAGTCTATCGCTGATCATCAATATGAAGAAACTTTGGCACATTTATCTACTTTAGCGGGGCCATTGGATCAGTTTTTCACAGATACAATGGTGATGTGTGAAGATTTAGCTGTGCGCGAAAATAGATTGCATTTGTTGAATCAAATTCGCCAATATTTTAAAGCAATGGCTGACTTATCTTTATTGCAAGATGTCTAATTCATTGCCGAAGCTTGTCATACTTGATCGCGATGGTGTGATCAATTATGACAGTCCTGATTACATCAAATCTCCTGAAGAATGGTTGCCAATAGAATCTAGTCTTCAGGCGATTAAGTTATTGAATGATGCTGGGATAAAAGTCGGCGTAGCAAGTAATCAGCGTGGTATAGGGCGTGGATTATATGATGAGCAAGCTCTTGCAAAGATTACTGAAAAGATGCATCAAGCATGTGCTGATTTTGGCGCTCATATCGATGCCATTCGTTATTGCCCTGCATTAGAACGTACTCATCCTGACCATAAACCTAATCCTGGTATGTTATTGTCTTTATTGAATGAGTTTTCAGCGAAGGCTGAAGAAGTGTTTTTTGTGGGTGATAAATTAACAGATGTGCAAGCAGCAATTCATGCGGATTGTATTCCTGTTATGGTTGAAACGGGCTATGGTGTGAATGAAAAAGCATCTGCGATCGAGGTTGCACCA
>CANRJX010000105.1 GCA_947631095.1 uncultured Wohlfahrtiimonas sp. | reverse complement strand
CAAAAGTAAAAATACACTAGAGCTAGTTAACGATTTCCTTTTGAATAAAGCACTTTTTCCTCACAATACGGTATTTATTATTTTTCCGGCAATTACAGAATTCACTTATCTTCTTAAAGCTATCGAAGGCTACTCGATTATTTGTGACATTGTGGATAATCAAATTTCATGGAGCTTACAGAATCCTCTTCCGCTTCTTCACCAATATGCGCAATGCATTGCGGCGTCTGAAAAAGTTATCTTTAATTCTGAAGTAAACCGGGATTATTTTATTTCTCGACAGTTGTGTGAAGAAAGAAAAACGCACCTCATCCCTAATTGGTATTCGCTGCCTAATAGTTTTAATGTATCTCCTAAGCAAGTTAATAAGCAAACCTTTGATATTATTTATTCAGGAAACATGAATGACCGAATTGATTGGGATCTTTTAGTTGACCTAGAAAAAGAGATGCCCAACCATGTACGAATTCATCTTATCGGTAGTGCTGATAGAGTCTTGGACAAGCTAGAAAACCTTCTTAGTAAAAGCAGTCGATTCATTTATCACGGCCCTTTGAGAGAGCGTCAGCTCCTCGCGCATCTGGCCAACTCTGATTTAACGATAATGCCTCACACACTTGATCGTCATTCGCATTACATGAATCCCTTAAAATTGAGCATGTATAAGTCTCTTGGATTGCATTGTATTACTACTTCTGTAGATGGAATTGAGGTATCTGAAACCTCCGTTACTCGCTGTTCAACATCAAAAGAATTTATTAATCAAGTGCTTGTACGCGTTACTTCCCCATCAAGGTCAGTACCATCTAACCCAACTTCATTTAATAGTTATTTTGATGAGTACTTATCGGTTATCGAAAGCTGCTTACCGGTCGATAAAGCATTGATGCTAACTAGAGTTGATCGCGCGTTAACTTAATTTTCCCCCCAATATTCCAAGGAAGGATATATATGAGGGATAACCTTTCCAAGCCAGCAACGCCTTAACACACAGTATCTATAGCCGCTCGTATTTTAGTTTTCACTCTCGAAACGCCATAATATCTTCGAAAATAACCCGCCTTACTCACCCACCACAACCTTACTGCTTAAAAATCTCTGCGCCCAGAGTGTCTCTTTGATGGGATATGGTAAAATTCGAATCTTCAATATATCGACTATACTGTATCCTTATTTTCTCCCAAGCTAACAAATCAACTTTAATCCTGAGTTTTCGGCGCACTATGAGTAATAAACAATTCGATCCTGAGTGGTACCTTTCTTACTATAAGGATGTGAGGGAAAAAGGTATTGATCCTTACACTCATTACATTAAAAGCGGCAAAACAGAAGGCAGATTCCCTTCCAGACCATCAACAGCCCAATTGTTCTGGTCAACAATTTCAAAAAAAATAAAGCACGCTTGTTTTCAGCTTAAAAATATCTTCACACACGTGGATGAAAATTGGTATTTTCAAACCTATCCCGATGTTGCTGCCAGCGGGATTTCCGCTAAAACTCATTACATTAACTTTGGTTGTCATGAAGGGCGCATACCCCACAAGAATTTTTCAAATACTAGATTGAGCAAAGTGGCGATCACTCTCAGGACACTTCATCATAGATTTGGGGGATTATTTCCTGCGGTTAGGTTTACATTGGGAACCTTAAAAGCCAAAGGATTTATTGGCGTTAAGCAATTATTGATAGATACCTATTTATTGGGTTTAAACTTTAAGTCGCAACTTAACTACCCTAATTGGATTTTATTGAACGAACTTCAAGCATCTGACTTTGAGAAAGCGGCCACCAATTTAAAGTTACTACCAGTTCAGCCAAAAATTTCCATTTTAATGCCATGCTATAAATCCAATGTAAAATGGCTCAAAGAAGCTATCGAATCTATTCAAATCCAGCCTTACTCAAATTGGGAATTATGTATTTGTGATGATGCGTCTAATGATCAAGCTCTGATCGATTTCCTCAAAAATGAAAGCGATCTAGACCCTCGCATCAAATATTCGGTACGAAAAGAAAATGGACACATATCGGCGGCTTCCAATTCTGCTGCCGAACTTGTAACCGGTGAGTGGATAGCCTTATTCGATCACGATGATCTACTCCACCCTTTTGCCCTCTATTGGGTTGTGCAAGCCATTAATAACTACCCTAGCGCACAGCTTATTTACTCCGATGAAGATAAGGTTGACGAAGCTGGAATACGTTTTTCGCCCTACTTTAAACCAGACTGGAATTACGATTTATTTCTTGCACAGAATTGTTTTAGCCACCTCGGGCTAATTAAGACTAGCTTGTTTAATCGAATAGGCGGGTTCCGCATTGGTTACGAAGGCTCTCAAGATCATGATTTAATCTTACGGGCCATTGAACACGTAGAATTTTCCAACATTGTGCATATTCCCAAGGTCCTCTACCACTGGCGAGCTCATTCAGAGAGTACAGCTCAGAGTGCCGCCACAAAACCTTACGCGGCAATTGCAGGCGAAAAAGCAATCAGAGAACATTTAATAAGTCGGGGATCCGATGCGTCCGTTAATTTTGAGAAAACAAATTATCAGGTGATCTATGAAGTACCCGAGAATCAACCATTAGTTAGCCTTATCATTCCAACTCGGAATGGCTACAACATTCTTAAACAATGTATTGATAGTATTTTTCAAAAAACAACGTATAAAAATTTTGAAATCATTATTGTAGATAATGGATCTGATGACCTAGAAATTTTAGATTACTTTAAAAAGCTCACTGATAACCCTGCCGTAACGATTATTAGAGATGATAGGCCTTTCAATTATAGTCAACTCAATAATGAGGCAGTTAAGAGAGCTAAGGGAGAAATTGTAGGCCTTATTAATAACGATATTGAAGTTATTTCACCTAATTGGCTTAGTGAAATGGTCAGCCACGCTGTGCGCCCCGGCGTTGGTGCAGTAGGCGCGAAATTACTTTACCCAGACGACAGACTGCAACATGCTGGAGTCTTGTTGGGTGTAGGAGGAGTTGCCAATCACGCACACCTTTATATTAATCGTAAAGATCCTGGTTACTTTTGTCGCGCGGCCGCAACACAAAATTTCTCTGCAGTTACAGCAGCTTGCTTACTCATTAAGAAGTCTATTTATTTATCTGTTGGCGGGCTTGATGAGGTGAATCTTACGGTTGCATTCAATGATGTCGACTTTTGTATTCGCGTAAGAAATGCTGGTTTTAGAAATGTCTGGACCCCTCATGCCCTACTTTATCATCACGAGTCAGCAACGAGAGGCCAAGATGTTTCTCCTGAAAAGCGCGCTCGATTCGTGAAAGAAGTCGAATATATGATGAACACCTGGGGCGATCAGTTAGCCGATGATCCTGCCTATAATCCTAACTTGAATATTGATTTCCCAGATTTTTCTATCTCGGCTAAACCTCGCGTAGAAAAATGGAGCCTAGATGTGCCGCACACATTAATCCAACAGGAGCAGCTAGCCAGTGTCACAAGTTAGAATTCTAGCTGCTGTTGTAACTTTTAACCCTGACTTGGAACAATTACGAAAACTTAATGAAGCATTGCAAAATCAAGTGGAGGTAATTCTTTGGCTTGACAATGCTTCAAGTAATCAGGCCGAAGTTAATCAGCTAATTCAAGGTTTTAATCAACCAGCAATTCTGAATTGTGAAAATTTAGGCCTTGCAGCAGCGTACAATCAAGCTGCTTCCTATGCAGTTGCACATGAATACACGCACATTATTTTATTCGATCAGGACAGCATCCCGAGTGTAAATATGATTGGTGAGCTTCTGCATGGTTTAAATTTATTGTCCTCAGAGCCAGTCGCCTGCGTTGGCCCAAATTATTATGACGTGAAAGCGCAAGGCTCTTTACCCTTCGTCACCCTAAAAGGGCTGAGCTTTAAACGTCAGAAAATGGACAATCAAACCTTTGTTGAAACAGACCATCTCATTTCATCTGGCTGTCTTATTCCATTAAATGTATTAAATACTGTAGGCGGATTTAAAGAAGAGCTTTTTATCGACTTCATTGATATCGAGTGGTGCTTACGCGCACGCCTGCATGGCCTTAAATCATTTGGTATAGTTAATGCTCAAATGGCTCATAATATCGGTGAAAACTCACTCAAAATCTTCAATAAAAATGTTTGTATCCATTCGCCATTTAGGCTTTATTACCAATTCAGAAATCAATTGTGGATGATTAAGCAAACACAATTTTCTAAACAGTTTCGATTAGCCTTAACAATAAGAATGTGTAAATTATTAATTCTGTTTACAGTCTTCGTACCCGATCGAATGACTAATCTTAAATTTATTGCAAAAGGCTTACGAGATGCCTGCAATCACAGGATGGGAAGGTATAAACATTAACCCCATATTTAAGGATATTTATCACGCAGCATAGAGATGAGTTCGTAAAAGTTTTAACGATTAAAAAACTAAAAACTTTTGCATAATAAAACTCATTACAGCAAGAATCGCCTCGATAACTATTTTGTAAATTATTAACTGAAGATTATCATCTGTGGGTGCAAGCTTCATAAGAAGTACACTCAGCATCGTCATACCGCCTAAAAGACCAAAAAATCGCAGTGCCATAAAAAACACTGCTTTACGATTTTTGCCTTTAAGTGTTTTAAATACCAAAAAACCATTAATGCAAAATCCGGTGCAACCGACTGTTACACGAGAAAATGCGGTTGCCACTAAATAATTTGTATTCACTGTAATTAACAGAGCAAATAGAACAACGTCTAAAACGTATTGCAATCCTCCCGAGGCAATAAACAATAAGCGTTGATCTTTTAATAACTGCCACATCCTATGCTTTTCCCATCCTCGACGATCTTCGGTGAATCGCTCGTCTCGGTACCGTTTGAATATCGTATGACAAAAATGATAATAAAAGCTGTACGCCTAAAACAATAGGGAGTACTGCAAGCATGACAGTGCCGGTTGAAGCAGGCGCAGCACTCTGAATTGAACTGATCCAATGATAGATCCCGAACACCAAGCCAAACATAATTAATGGTATGGACAACAGCAATTCAACCGAAGCGGCAGACATATCTCGTAAATAGTAATTATAAAAAACTCGTTTGCAGATATTTTTTATATTTTTTTTAGCAAACTCTCCAATCACTTTAGACACCTTAAGATTACTTACTTCATCCCCGTATACGGCATCCATAGGAACATCAATCACTTTTGCACGAATAATATTTAGCCTAAAAAGCATGTCCGACTCAAAAAAATATCTTTCACTTAATTTATCCAGCTGCATTCTTTTCAGCGCATCTGAATGAACTGCCGTGTAACCATTTGTGGGATCGAATAAATCCCAATAACCAGAGGACATTTTTGTTAAAAGCGATAAAATTGCATTACCGAATAATCGAATTTTCGGCATCTGATGTATTTGTTCAAGGTTATAAAACCGATTGCCTTTTGTGTAATCGGCATCACCATCAATAATTGGGGTGATGAAATCTTCGATCAAGTTGGGATCCATTTGCCCATCACCATCAATTTTCACAACAATATCCATACCATCATGTATCGCTGCTTTATATCCTGTAACAACAGCGCCGCCTACTCCTTTATTTACCTCATTGAAGAGCACCCGCACACGGGGATCAAATACATTTTTTTGAACATATTCTCCGGAATTATTAGGGCAACAATCATCCACCACATAAATAGTCTCAACGTAAGTCGGAATTTGTGCGATAACACCCTCAATATGATCGGTAACTTTGTAAGAGGGTATAACTACAGAAATACGAGCCATGATCACAATCTCTTAATTACATTGATAGGATAAAGATGGGTTGCCAGGTAATAGCTTATGCAAGCCATATTTTTTATCATGGGTATACAAACAGAGACTTTTCAGTTCATTTTTATCCAAATCTTTTAGGCGTAATTTAAAGCCCGATCTGTTGAGTCCAGTATCTGAAAATGCGGCTACCACATCCGCTCGAGCTATTGAATCTAATTCAAATATAAGGTTTCGTTCTAGGTTTGTCATAAAACTCGCATCACGACTGTCCATAAAACCCCAACCAATAAGAATCACATCAGTATCTTGGATTTCAACGACGTCGATATATCCAGCTTTTTTAATATCATCCGATATCTTTTTAATTGGAACAATTTCGCCCTCAATAGTTTTAGGCGGTGAGATACCGAAATTTTTCATTGGAACTCGCACTACATCTGCTTGAGGCGAAGAAGGAGCCTCATCATCAACCAGCTGAATGTGTGCATATCTGTTAAAGATTTGATTGAATTGATTGTCGGGTATTTCTGGAAATAATCCCTTAAAGAAATCAAGTTTTGGTGTCATTAGCACATGCGAGACTGAATTAAACCCTAAACCTTGCAACACTGCGCCAGGATAACCCCTCACAACTAACCAGCCATTTGGGTGGTCTATTTGTTGTTGCTTTAATTCCGCCAAAGCCGCTGAACTTTTAAGGCTAAATATAGGTTTTGCACTCTGCCCTGGATTAAAGTTTCCGACAACCGCAAAATTAATTAACAATGCTGTAAGCACCAATACCATTACCCGATACATCTTTTCTTTCAGTTTTGAACGAAACACAAACATTAAAAACCCCAAGACCACAGGGGCAAGTAGCTCTCGCTTAGTTTTACCATTCAAACCAATATCATGATGCTCTAGAGACCACAAGTAGCCTGCCAATACAAAAAGAGTGAATATTATTAGTCTCTTAATCGATAATGAAATCTTACCAACAACTAGCAGCCATAAACTAATGATCGACAGTAATATACCGAAGACCCATAAAGCCCTCTGCCCTGGAACTTTGTCCAACAAGATTAATTTCGCGATAAATTGAGGGAAAGCCAAAACCATCCAGAAGGTCAGGAATAATAAACCGGACACTAAAATTACAGCTTTTTGTACTTGCTCTCGACCCAAGCTCTTCCATTCAAGGAAACTAATCACCATCAATGGAAGAAAGGACGCAACAACGCCAATTTCACAAATATTGAGCGCGTGCAACGAATGAGCCTTAGAATGGTTAAAGAAAGGAAAAAGATTAGAAAGCCAAATATCAAAAGGAACTGTCCCTGCGTAAGATTCACGTTGCCCAGGATAAATAGTTTGAGCCACAACCGGAATAATATCTCTAAAATAATAAAGAGTTACACCCACTGCAAATAATG
>CANRJX010000104.1 GCA_947631095.1 uncultured Wohlfahrtiimonas sp. | reverse complement strand
TTTTGAATACTTTCACCAATGCCCATTCCTGTTAATTCACCACGCCCAATTGCCATAAGCGAGTTAATCAATTGAAACCCTTCACCAAATTGATACTGCCAAGGATCTAAAAATGTTTTTAATCGAGCGACTCGGTAAGGTGCACTGTAAAGCAAAATAACCATCATCAATAATGTCATCATAATCATGATTGAAAATCGCCAAGCAGAAACACCCGCAATGAAAATCATACCGAGCCCAACACCCATTAATACAGCTGTGGATCCAAAGTCTGGCTCTAGCAAAAGAAGAACGCCCAATATACCCAATACGCATAATGGGGTAATGAGATACAGCATTTCACTTTTAATTTTGTCATTGTGTCGCTGTAAAAAACCCGCGATGTATATAAACGCCATTAATTTAGCAAATTCAGAAGGTTGTATATTTACGCCTGCTACAGGTATCCATCGCATTGCACCATTGACTTCACGACCAACACCGGGAATTAGTACGAGTATCAGAAAAAATCCAGCCAAAGGCACCATCAAGGATGACCATATATAAAGTTTTTCCATCGAAATTTTATAAGCCACTACTGAGCAAACCAAACCTGCCACTACAAAGATAATCTGACGAGTACTGTAGTAATAACTCCCGACGCCATATTTCTCTGCTGTAAATGATGAAGCTGATGTCACCATCAATATACCGATCATTAATAACACAGCAATGACTGATAACAACCATGCATCAAGTTGTACCTTTGGATAATTTTGGGGTTCTTTAAACATAGTTATTTCTCTAATGACTCAATTAAGTGAACAAAATGATCGCCACGATCATTAAAATTCAGAAACTGATCAAAGCTCGCACAAGCGGGTGAAAACAGTACAACATCGCCTTTTTTTGCACGTTCATGGATGGCGTCTACAGCATTTTTCAATGTTTCGACATAATGAGACTCACAACTTTCAGGAATAAATGGTGCAATCGCAGAAATATCTTTACCGATTAAATAAACACCCAAAATACTCGGATGATCTAACAATATTAATAATTCTGAAAAATCTTGATCTTTTGTTACACCACCTAAAATTAACCACTTAGGCTCTAGAAAACCTGAAACAGCAGCAACTGTTGATGGCAAATTCGTCGCTTTAGAATCATTGTAATAACGCACACCATGGATCTCTTTTACCAATGCACAACGATGCGGCAAAGATTGATAATTTTTAATTGCACATCGTAATGCTGATTCTTTGACAGCTAAAACATCAGAGATACAACATGCTGCCATGACATTTGCATAATTATGCAAACCACCCAAACTAATATCCTGAATATCAATGCTTAATTGATCATTAGCAATACCTTGTGGCAAACCTTCATTCCACAAAATATGCCAACCATTATTTTTATCATTTTTCAACGAAAAACCTGTAGTCGTTTGATGGCAAGACAATGAGGATAAGTAATTCATTAAATATTCATCGTCGTAATTGATCACCCAATTTTTGGACATCTTTAATAATTTAAATTTAGCATTCGCATAATCATCAAAATCTTTATAACGATCTAAATGATCTGGCGCTAAATTAAGAATTACGCCAACCTCTACATTCAAGTTTTCTGTTGTTTCTAATTGAAAACTAGAGAGCTCTAAAACATACGTTGGTTTTTCAACTTTATTTTTCTGTGCAGTTAGCCATAAATTCAAAGCAGGTTCACCAAGATTACCACCCACAAAAACATTTGCTCTATCCTGCGATAAAATATCGTATATCAATGTTGTCACAGTACTTTTGCCATTTGTCCCCGTGATACCAATAATTGTGTCATTAGCTGTTAAACGTCCAAACAGCTCAATATCTCCACCCACATTTTCTTTAGGCAATCTTGCTAAACATTCTTGCAATTCAGGCGTTGCTAATGGAACACCGGGGCTTAACCATAAATAATCACATTCATTTAACCATTCTTGATTAAATCCACCCACAAAAATCTTTGGCGTCACGTTGCTAATGTCATCTTTGTTCGGTGGATTATTGCGTGAATCCATCGCAAAAATATTGGTCGCACCTAAATGATGCAAAGCATTGACCAGGGATAATCCTGTAATACCAAATCCAATCACTAAATGTTTTGCGGATAAATCAATCGATGACATCACATATTCCTTGTTGTTGAAAAGTAATTCTTTCTTGCTGAATCATTGCGCGGTTAAGATCATAAATTGTTTGCTGCCATTCGTACCATTTTGCATGTTTACCTTTCCAATGAACATCCACATAAAATCGTGCCGACTGATTTCTACAAGAGGCTCTAATTGTATAACCATTAGCACCATCATCAACAGTACTTTCACAAAATTGTTGTAAAGTTTCTACATCTTTACTGGCTGAATAAAGAGTGTTTAACTCATATGCACTAAAACATTCTTCTTTTTCTTCAACTAATATTTCAGGCCCAGCTTTTGTTATATAACTTGTTCGTAACCATAAAAATGGTTTCATTTCATTTTTTGTGTTTTCAATCGCCAAGTTATCTATTGTATTTATTTTAGTAGCCTCGTTTCGATAAACAAGGTGCCAGACAATATATAAAATAGCGATACACAATACAGTAAAACCAATGCTTATTTTATTCATTTCTTTCACGCACAAAAAAACCTTAAAAATAACTCAATATTTTTAAGGTTTCAATTAAATTACAATTATTCAGCGACTTCTTCCAACTCTTCTTTTGCATGTTCTTGACGCTGACGTTGTAATGTCATCGCTTTATCTTTCATCTTCAAATATTGTCGACCTAATTTATCAACCGCTTCATCAATTGAAACATATAAATCATCAGTTGTTGATTCTGCATTAATATCCGGCGCATGTGGAATAACCATAGTAATTTCTGCTTTTTGACGTTTACTTTCAACAGATAAAACAACATCAACTTGGATAATTTGATCACGATGACGTTCAATTTTATTTAAACGTTCTTTAACATGTTCTTGTAGTGCTGCTGTTAACTCTAAACCATCGCCTGTTATATTAATATTCATAGCTACTCCTTTATTTATCGAGTTGAAACATTCTTTGCCACATCAATACTACTGATCTGTAATTTACATTAATACAGAATCTACTAAATGAGAAGAGGTAAAACCATGTTTCGTTGAATATTTACTCAATTTTGACAGATATTAGATATTTTCTTTACTCTTCACCCAAAGCTTCAAGCTGTGCAAGCGAAGGAGCGTACAAATAACATCCAGTAACTGCTCTTGTGTAACAGAACATACGATCAAAATGTTCATCATTTTCACCACACATATTTTTAAGCATTGAATCTATAGAGCTTAACTTAGCGCTATAGGCTAAAAAATATAAACCATTTTCGCCAGATACATAACCATATGGCAAACTTTGACGAACAATCTCTAACTCTTCACCATCCTGCTCTATCACAACTCTTTCTGTATGCGCACCTATTGGCTTTTTATCATCTGGCATTTCAATGTCATTTTGCTTAGTTCTTCCAAAAGTTCCCTCTTGGGTTGATAAATCTAAACGACTAAATTGTGCTATAGAGTGAACCCAGCGTTGTGCTAACACATAACTCCCACCCGCATCATCTCCCTCAGCAATAATTGCAACTGCTTCTCGATCTTTTTGACCTTTAGGATTTTCTGTTCCATCCACAAAACCACTGAAATCACGTGATTCTAACCAACGAAAACCATGTGTTTCATTTTCAACATTGACCAACCCTCTGAACACATTCATAAACTCTTGAGCCAACGTAAAATTAATTTTGTGCTCGTAAGATGTAATATGCAAAAACATATCTCTTGGTGTACCTTCAACCATGCCATGAGCCATCGTTTTTAAATCATGCAATTCAGGAGCACTTTGTGCATCTAGAGAAATTTTTCTCCAAGCATCATGCCCAAACGCAATAACAACAGCCAAACCCATTTGTGAAAATCGTGTTTTATATGAACGGATGCGTGCACTAAATTCTCCCACTGCATCTTTAATTTGAGTAATATCATCAGTTTTAAAATTAGCTTCTATAAAAATCGCATGATCTCTACCTTCAACAACTATGCCATCTTGATAATTTAATTCACTCATTGATTCAATTTCCTATTTAATTAACCGACTAATATCTTTAAACTTTGGATGATCTGCAGTTTCTAATAGCTCAAATAACAAAGATTCTAATCCTGTTACCCCAGCGCCATAACCAATCATACGATCAATTCCTAGATCTTTATTCTCTTTTGTACGCGATGATACACAATCTACAACAACATCAACGTCATAATTCTCTAAGAGCAAATCACGCGCAGTTTGAAAAACACAAATGTGTGATTCCATTCCTGCCAATAAAATATGATCAGCACCTGATTCTTTTAGCTTATTTTGGAATTCTAAACTTCCCCATGCACTAAAAGTATTTTTAATGATAGGAGTATTTCCTCCTTCTTTTAAAATTTCTTTTAGCGACTCAACAGTTGTTCCCAAGCCTTTTGGATATTGTTCTAACCATAAAACTGGAATATTCAATAACTCCAATCCACGTAATAGTTTTTCTAAACGTGGAATTAATTCATCTTTATCGTGAATAACATTATTCAACTTTTCTTGTACATCAACAAAAACTAAAATCGGATTCGCATATTTCATAATGTTTTTCACTCCAATATATTAATTAAAATTTGTATGAATAATAAATAGAATAATTTTCTATTCCATCATTTGGACTTTTAATGCCTGCATTTGAATAGTGAATGGCTCGAACACCTAAGGTATGATCGCCAATATGAGCACCAAATCCAAACCGATCTTCAAAATTAAAAGCACTGCCGAGATTTTTATTATCCACTTTTGTTTTTGTGAATCCAGCAATGCCTATACCTAACTCAATGAATGGCTCAATTGAGCTGTTTGTATTAAAGTTATATGTAAATACTGGAATAAAAGAGACTGAACTCACACTGTGATCATACTTGCCTTTTTCCCAATGGGTATAAGATATTCCCCAATAACCAGATAAATAACCAACTGATGATTCAAAAAATTTAGAATCCCAATCTTTATTTACCCCTAAACTAATCGTATTTTTGCTATTTCCAGTTTTACCGGCAGAAACTTCAATCTCCCAAGCGTGAGATGCATGTAAAAGCCCCAAAACTCCAACAAGAACCCCAATTGATTTTTTACCAACCATTTTACCTCCCCCAATAGTAAATATATTTTTACTTTCAATATGTTGTAAATTAAGTTGAACTACTTGGTGTTACCTAAACTTTAATTAAAGTGGAAATAAAATTGGAACAAATACCACTGTAATCATCATGACTATTAGTGCAAATGGCAATCCTATCTTTACAAAATCGCCAAAAGTATAATTTCCTGGTGCCACGACTAATGTATTAACTGGTGAAGATACAGGTGTAATAAATGCCGCAGATGCCGCCAACGCAACTGTCATGGCAAATGGATAAGGAGAAACGCCTAAAGTTCCAGCCGCTTGAATAGCAATTGGTGCAAGTAAAACTGCAGTTGCTGTATTTGAGATAAATAATCCTATTGTTGCCGTAACTGCAAATAACAACATAATTAATATTCTAGGACTTGCATCACCACCAACATCTAACAAAAGCTTAACCGCAAGATCAACACCACCTGTATTTTGTAAAGCTATGGCAAATGGGAACATTCCAACAATTAAAATAATACTTTGCCAATGAATAGATTTATACGCACTATCCATAGTGATGCACCCGAAAAATCCCATCAATATAGCACCAAAAATTGCCACTAAAACTGTAGGAAATATGCCTGAAATCATCAAACCAACGGTGATCAGTAAAGCAACTATTGCATAAGGTGCTTTATCCATTGCAGGTGCAACTTCATCTATTTCTGCAGGAATAGTCAACACAACGAAATCGTCTACCAATGTTTGCAATTGACGAATATCTCGCCACATTCCAATAACTAATAAAGTATCGCCCTGCTTCAATCGCTCGCTTAATAAATCACTTTCTAATATTTTCCCTTGACGCTTCATGCCGATCACATTCAAATTATATTTCGATCTAAAAGCATTCTCTAAGACAGTTTTATCAAGCAATTTTGAATCAGGATGAATGGTCACTTCAACCATACCAATTTCTCTCGCATGCTCATCAAAATAACTA
The DNA here is from genome assembly GCA_947631095.1 of uncultured Wohlfahrtiimonas sp. GTDB lineage: Bacteria > Pseudomonadota > Gammaproteobacteria > Cardiobacteriales > Wohlfahrtiimonadaceae > Wohlfahrtiimonas. Next base: position 1,150 of record CANRJX010000104.1, on the reverse strand, counting down.
CTGCGCAATGATAAAGGCGATAACTTAAAGTCAGAACAAAATTGCTCAATTTGCTCAGGATAAAAGAAATCTAGTAATAAAATATCATTTTCTTGCAAAACACGATCCGAAACTGCACCCAGCACAACATTTTTTAAACGACTTAACTTTCGTTCTACAGCAATCACATTAGCACCATGTTCTACACGTAAATTTAACTCAGACAAGCGCTTATTAATAAAGGGAGAATTATGCCCGATAATCAAACGATGATTTCGGCCATTCAGATGATACTGATGCACTAAATCTTTCATGTGGATACGTACATTATTAATATTCGAACTATTCTTATCTTTCTTTCCTAAAAATCTTCGTGCAAACAGCATATAAAATACACCTGCAACCAAGATCATGACACCTATTGGTGTGAATGAGAAAAAATTAAAGGCTTGTAAACCTGCAAGTTGAAGTTGCCCAGAAACAACTAGATTGGGTGGAGTGGCGACTAATGTCAACATACCACTGATCAGTCCAGCAAAGCTAAGTGGCATCATCAATCGGCTTGTATCTGCTTTCATTTTTGCAGCAATACTCAAAACGATCGGGATAAAAATAGCAACAATGCCAGTAGAACTCATAACAGAGCCAAGTAAAGCAACTGACAGCATTAATAATACGATTAATCGTGTTTCACTATTTTTAGCTTGTTTAACGAGCCAATCACCTACCCTGAATGCGACGCCTGTACGAACTAAACCATCACCAATGACAAAAAACACTGCAACAATAATGACACTACTATCACTAAATCCTGCCAATGCCTCATTCAAACTAATACTACCCGTTAATGGCAATACTAGTAACGCACAAATAGCAACAACATCCATCCTTGGTTTATTGATCACAAATGCAACAACAGCGGCCAATAATAAAATTAAAACAACCATCAATTCATAAGACATATTTATTTTTCTTTTCACTAGTAATTTTTAGTCATTATATGCAGAAAAATACAGCAATTAAACAGGCATTCAGTTAATCATCTAGAATCTTGAAACTTATCATACAAATAGGACTGAAATCTATTTGTATGATTTTTCTATTACGCCAAAGGATGCTTACGTTTTAACAAAATTAGCACAGCACCATCATTATTTTTTTCTTCTATATA
>CANRJX010000103.1 GCA_947631095.1 uncultured Wohlfahrtiimonas sp. | reverse complement strand
ATATTTATGATAGCCTCGTAGATAAGGCTGATATTTCAGATAATGATGCCACACTCATTAATCAGGCGCTCCATAGAAATAGCGGAAAAAATATGAAAACCTATCCTTTAAAAAATGAGGCAATTAGACAAATTCGTGCAGTTAAATTCAAGTTTACATTTGATGTAGGAACGCCACAAGAAAGAGTCTTAACTAGGGTAATACGCTTTAAAAATACTCATTTAATGAGAATTGGCGAAGAAGGCTCTTAAAATAAATCAACATCACACAATAAACCTGATAATTAATCAGGTTTATTGTTTTATATAAATAAAATTTTGATATTCAAATAACTTCTGAAAACCTAAACTTTCATATAAATGAAGTCCCTCACTTGAGGCCTCTAAAGTACAATATTGAGCACCATTCTTTTTTGCAAAATGTAATGCAAATTTAATTAATCGTGTTCCATAGCCTTTTCGTTGTTCAGATGCTATTGTGCCAATGTCATCTAGCCTTGCATTATTATCATTGATTGTTAACGTCAAAGAAGCCACAACTTTGGTCTTAATCTTTAAAATAAAATGATACAAATTATGATCATTCATCAGAGCATTCTGGTGCAATTGCCTATATTGCTGCGAAAGAGCCTCATCATCCATCTTGAAAGCATCTTCCAAAGGTTTGATCCACTCACTTAAGTTCGTTTGTAAATACTCAACACATGGATCAAAAGTATAGCCATCAATATCATCCAACCTTTTGATCATAGCTACAGTCGTAGACTCAAAATATAAATTTTTAAAACTTTCAAATCGAACAATATGCGAAACAATATCACTGTGGATCATAACCATATATCGTTGCTGTCGTTCAGCCATTTTATCTAGTGCACATTGCAAGATTTCTTCACTTGGCAATGCATGAATATAAATAAAATTAAAATCTTGATATGCCGAACTTCCAACATAAAGATGCATATAATCTTTAAAATTAATAGATTCAACGCTCAATGCTTGCCAAAAGTAATGTTCCATTTTATAGAAAATAGCACTTTTGGCATTCATCGCTACATCTCTTTTGAATATCTAAGATCTATGGTGGAATATTCATTACTAATTTGAGTGTCAAAACTAAAATATTTTAAGAAACTATATCGTAATAATCCAAATGCACTATTCGTTTCATCAAATAAGCTAAAACCAATGCCCGCATAAAAATTTGGTGTTAAATATTTACCAATACCAAGACTTGTATTGCCTGATAAATCTTTCATTACACCAAAATCATTGAGCCCTATACTTTTTGCAAATCCATCTTCAGGAGAAGTGATAATATCGCCCGTCGCAATTCGTTGAGCCATTTTTGCAATTTGTAATACTTCAACTGCGGTTAATGAATCAACATCCGAGCCCAAAGCTAAATAAGAGACAATAGAGTTTGTTGGCATCGTTGGTTGAGAGAATAGATTTAACTTAGGATGCTGTGCTGTACCCGTCACTCGCACCCCAACACTTACTTTAGAACCTGTACGTTTATTTTCAAATAATCTCGATGCTTGAAACTCGATATTAGGATTAGCAATATCTAAGCCTGTAAACTGAATTTTTCCTTTATCTAAAGTCAGTTCCTGCCCTAAAACATTATAAACACCACTGCCTATATTAATGATTCCTAGCGCAGTTAGAGGTTGGCTAATGTCCTTAATAAGATTCACATTGCCCGTTAACTTACCAATAAAGCCCATCGCGCCGACGGAAACATTATCGCCTAAAATAACATCAAATTTAACTGTGCTGTTATCCCAAAATTTGGAATCACTCTTTTTCTCAACTGGTTTACGCTTAGATGAAATCACAATAGTATCTGAAGATACTTTTTGCACACTTCCTCTAGGATCTTCAGAACTTTTATAGATAAATTTCAATTCTGGCACCATCAAATTACCGCGAATAATGGCACCAGTTTTTTTAATATCGATATTAATATTAGGAGAAACAATAGCCTTAACATTCGTACTATCCGCCAATAACAGTGATTCACCGATTACTTTAATATTAGAGTCAATCGTTTTTATATTAACTTGTCCGTTAATATTCATTTTGCCTGAACCTGCAGAGAGTCCCCCTGCAATTTTCAAGAGAGGCTTGCCTTTTTCCAAACTAACATTCAAGCCGATATTTTTTAAATTTGAGTTATATTCAGCATTATAAATTTCACCATTCGCTAAATTTACATTAAATCCTATATCCAAGCCTTTCGATAGTTGTCCTGAAATATCCAATCCCATCGTCAGTTTTCCAGACAATTTTTGTAATGATGGAATGATCGGCAAAAGCCAATTTAGTGTAGGTGCATTGCCATCAATATTAATATCAACCATTTGCTGACCAAATGGATCTTTCATTTCACCACCACCATGCACTTGAAGATAATTTCCCCAATCTATATCAACTTTGGTCATGATATCGTCAGGATTTGCATGAATAATTGCATGGGTTTTCGTCAATGGCACAGTTAATTGATAACCCTGCATACGATAGCGGAGATTCCCTTCAGCTAACGATACATCAACAACACCTTTAAAATTTTTAGGATCAATAAATTGCCCAGAAATAACTAAGTCAGCAGATGTATCAATGACAACATCAGGCCCTAAGAGCGCATTCAATTGTTTAGGCTGTAAACGTCTAATCACCATTGATCCAACACTTTCTTCACCCTGCTTACTGCCTTGCATACACATCGTAGTCGGATACTCTTGTAAACATAGCAAAGACAATTCTATATTGCTTGGTGAAACTTTTAATACAGATGGCTTTAATAATTTATAGCGCCCCACTACATCACTGTAAACATCTAGTTTATTAATGTCTAAAGACCATGCTTTAAAATCATCAGATACGATATGTCCAACACCTTGAAAATCTGTCGTATTAAAAATACTTTGTATTTTTAACTGAATATCATGTTTTTCCAAAGAACCTTTACTGGTTAAATTGACAGAGTCGATTAAAGTTTTTTCCTTATCCACAAGATTTTTCACTAAGAGAGAAAAATCAAATTGTTCTAAGTTTTCAGCTTTTAGATTAATACCAACTGATTCAATCACCATATCAGCGACTTTTAAGCGATCCATTTTGGCCAAAAAGTCGGTGATTCTCACTTCATTATGTTCAGCTTTAATCGTAAAGTTATCTAAAATTAATCCAAACCCTGAGATATTTTTACCACTGACATTACCTGATAATAAAGGCTGATTAAATACACCTTGGAAATTAAAGTCACCGATTATTACACCTGCAATTTCAGGATACATATCTTTCAATTCATTCAAATGTATGTCTAAATTTGCAATTAAATAATCAGGATGATTCAAAGACCACTTTCCTGTAGACGCTAACTGATTAGATATATTAAAAAGCGTTAGATCCCAACTTAAATCTGCTTGATTTTCAATATTAATTTTACTTTCAATGACCAATGGCTTTGCCAATTGATTTGGCCAGTTGAAAGTAATGGCATCATGTATTTTGAGATCATTTAATGTTCCTGTTGCAATAATTGTCATCGCATGATCAAAATATTCATCACCTATGCGCATATCAACAGTAGAATTTTCTAAGCGAATGTTAACTTCATCTGTCACTTTATTGGCATCAATGCTTGCTGTTGCATTCAGTGGCAATGTAAAATCTTTACCAATATTTAGTAAGCCTTTATAAGACACATCTTTAAATGACCAAGTAGTTTCACTAATAATGCCATCTTTGATATGTATTTGGGTTGCCAACACAAAAAGATCGGCCAAAACAACCGCAACATTCTCAGCTTGAACATCACCAATCGTGATATCAACCGGTAACTGCCCTCTTTTAAATGAAAATGGTAAAAAAGGAGGTGCATGAGGATCTTCTGGTGTCGGTTCGCTTGGCTTTGTTAAAATAACTTCAGTTTTACCCACAGATAAAAGTTCAACATTTACCTTTTTTTCTAAAATCCCACTCAAATCCCATTCTAATTTGGTATCTAAAAGTTCTATATAATCTTGATCATTTAACGTGATATTAAGTCGATCAAATGAAATCCCCTTCCATAACGTGCCGTGTGGATTATCAATTGTCACCATTTGATGAACAGGCGATTTTTGCAATGCATAATTTACGAGTTTTAAACCGGGCTCTGTAAATACAATAAAAGTAAGCAATCCAAAAATTAATATTAATAAAAACAATATTAAATAAATGAATCGTTTTAACCAACGCCAAGGACTTTTTCGTTTAATCGTTTTTGTTTGCGTTTGCTCAGTTGCAGTTACTTCTGTATTTGTATTTTCAGTGGTCATGGTTGATCTCTAAACTGGATTATCACAATCAATGAATTCCACATTCAATTGATACTCTTTAGCTAACCATTCACCTAATGCTTTAATGCCATAACGCTCAGTAGCATGGTGGCCAGCGGCATAATAATGAATATCCAACTCACGTGCAAAATGGGTGGTTCGTTCGCTGATTTCACCCGATAAATATGCATCAATACCAGCATTACCAACTTTTTCAATATAATCCTGCGCACCGCCACTGCACCAAGCAATCGTATGAATCAACTTATCGGACTCAGCTGCAATATGCAAAGGCTCTCGATCTAAAGCTTGATGAATAATGGATGCAAATTCTTTTCCTGTCATAGGTTTAGCCAACTTACCCTTTAAAATTAATGAGCTATCTTCAAATGGGTCAAATGCTTCAACAGACTCTATATTGAATAATTGTGCTAAGCGTGCATTATTTCCTATCTCTGGCGCCATATCTAATGGCAAGTGATAACCCATTAAATTGATGTCGTGCTTAATTAAAGCAGAAATACGACGATATTTAGTATTGATAATGCGCATGTCTTCACCGCGCCAAAAATATCCGTGGTGCACCAATAAAAGATCTGCATTTTTAGCAATCGCCTCATCAATTAAACGTTGAGATGCGGTTACGCCTGTAATAATTTTTTTAATCTCATGCTTACCTTCGATCTGTAAACCATTGGGTGCATAATCTTTGATTCTATTGGCATTTAATTTTTCGTTAATAATTTTTTCTAATTCAAAAACATTCATGATTTATCACCCACTAATATTTGCTGACGAGGTAATTTCCAACCTTTTTCTTGGCATACTTCTAAACAAGCATGGTTGGCTAAACGCTCGATTCTAAAATATGAACCTGCGCATTCACCATCGTATTCCATCACAACGGCATATTCTATGGCTTGCCCGTAAATGACACGCTTGACTTGTACACTGATACTACGTAAATACTCTGTTACACCAATCTCATTCAATTTTTCACGGACTTTAGTTTCAAAAGCCTCACAAACTTCTGAAACAGGTAAATCTGTGTGGCAATAATCTAAACCAAATGTTGGTGAAACATAAAAGCCAGCTGCAACATTTTGTATTTGCATGCTATAAAAATCAGGCGTTGGAACCATTATTTCTCTGAAAAATGAATCCAAGTAAACCATTTCAGGTGTTTGTCTTTTCACTTTCGCGTAATTGCCATCAGGCAGGAAAATATTATCACCCACTTTAGTTGGAAACCAATCTTCTTCTGAGTTGTAAGGCCTTGAGTTCAAATTAGCAATTTCACTCAAAGAAATTCGGATGCGCCCATTTTCTAATACCGGATTGACACAAGTACAATAAAAACTTAGGCGCTTTACTTCCCATGGAATTCCACGATACATAATGCGCTCACCTTCTCGCACAGCACCCAAATTTAAGAATATTTTTAATTCACTAATATATTGCGGTGCATAGTTTCTTAGACTCACCAATGCTAAGAAGATTAATAGCACAGCAAGGCCAAAGAGAACCATATCACCCTGAGTATAAATCACACTCAAGAATGCCATAATCGCAGCAAAATAAACCATTAAATTGTAAACGATCCATAAAAACCTAATTCTTGTATTAACCTTACGAGAACGGCGTTTTCTTTTTCTTCGATCATCTAACCAAATCGCACCACGTTTAACACCAATACTGAATACCAAGACAACAGCGGCACCACTCAAAATGGCTGAAAGTAAAACTAATCCTCTGCCTAAAAATATAGATACCAATGCATTTTCAATGCGTACTTCTAACGGAATCTCTGTACTTTCAATTTCTTTCAACTGTAACGCTAAAATATTTCTTTGATTATCTAGCTCTTGCTGATGGCGTGTCCACTGAGTTTTTAGTGCATCAATGCGTTTTTTTGTTTCAGCAGAAACATGTTCTACTGGAATTTGATCCAAATATTTTAAGCCTTCAGTTAAATCTTTATAACTTTTATCCAACTCAAGTTTTTCGAGTCTTAAGCGATCTTTTTCTCTTGGCTTTTCTGTTAAGTTTCTTAATTCTGAAAAGAGTGGTTTTACAATAACCAACAGTTCTTCTTGCCAATTATAATCTTCAACAGCTGCTGTTTTATTGAGTAAAATTTGTGGATTTAAACCGCCTAAAGCCATTTTATTAAAAATACTTTCTAAGCTTTTCTCTTGTGACTTTAAAGACTCTAAACTTGCCGTGAGTTCTTTGATGCGTTCTTCATCTTTAGTTTGTTTCAAGCTGTTTTGAATATTTTTTTGTTTATCAATATTTTCTCTTAATGATTGATCTATTTGATTCAATTCACTCCAACTATCTTTATTCGTAACCGCGACTTCTGGTTTCTCAGCCGTTGTTTCTGATGCTTGTATTTCTGTTACTTCTTGAGCAACAGAAAATTGCGTCGCCCATAAAGCAAATAATAAAATAATGCTCTTCAAGCAAAGATTTAATCTTTTATCTGACACAATTTCTCCTAAAAATAAATACATTCTTACTGACTTGGCATAAAAAAAGCGCCCTTTCGAGCGCTCATGTTATCAATTCTACACTAAAGTATAAACCTTCAAGTTCGCTTTTTCTAAGGAGTCTTTTGGTCCTAATACAGCAATATCAGCATCTTTACCCACAAAATATTTACGAGTCACTGCTTTCAAATCATCCAAAGTGACTTTCAATACATTCGCTCTAAATGCTTCTCGTGCTTCAGGCGTATTGCCAAAATAATTAGACAATGCTGTTTGCTGGTATTCAGCTGCTGGAGAAGCAGGTTTATCAATCCCTGAAATCACACCCAATACAGCTTCCTCTAAAGCCAATTGCTCGTGTTCTGTATTTAACATCCAATCAATAGAAGCGTCAAAATCAGCCAATGTTTCTGTTAAACGCGGATCACGATAGCTAAAGAAGTTAAATGCACCAGCTTTGCCATTGTAAGAAGCACCACCACCATAAGCACCACCTTGTTCACGTATTGCACGATGCAAATAACCATTGCGTAAAAACCCCGCTAAAATAGTCAATGCTGGCGCATCTTCATGATCACTGTTTGCCACTTTATAGCTTTTGCCACAATAATGGAC
>CANRJX010000102.1 GCA_947631095.1 uncultured Wohlfahrtiimonas sp. | reverse complement strand
GAGATTTGATTATGATTTTTGGTGGGCTATTCTTATTACAAAAAGCCACCAAAGAGTTGCATGAAAGAATTGAAGGCGGAGTGATTAATGAAGGAAAGTCTAAAGGCTATGCAAAATTTTGGCCGATAGTCATACAAATTATTGTATTAGACGCAGTATTCTCATTTGATGCGGTTATTACCGCAGCAAGTATTGCTGATCATCTTTATGTGATGATTGCCGCTGTTACAATCTCTATGGGCTTGATGTTGTTTGCAGCAAAACCATTAACTGATTTTGTTAATCGTCATCCTACAATCGTTATTTTATGTTTAAGCTTCTTATTAATGATCGGTTTAAGTTTATTGATGGAAGGTTTTGGCATAGAAGTGCCTAAGGGGTATATTTATGCGGCGATTGGTTTCTCTGTATTCATTGAGCTGATCAACCAACTGATTCATCGTAATTTATTGAAACAAGAAAGTAAGTATTCACGTCGTGAGCGTGCGGCTAATCTTGTCTTAAAAATGTTGAGAAGTAACGATAAAGATGAAGAGGAAGAAGAGCAAACAGAGGAAAAACAATCGGATTCTGAAGTTGAAGAGCTGTTCGGGAAAGATGAAAGAAATATGGTGAGCGGTGTTTTAACATTGGGCGATCGTGTGATTCGTTCAATCATGACACCAAGAAATGATATTTCATGGATCAATATTAATGATTCTAAAGATGAAATTTTGGCTCAAATTAAAGATATTCCACATAACTATTTTCCAGTGTGTGACGGTAGTTTAGATCAAGTGATTGGTGTTGCGCGTGCTAAGGATATTATTTCTGATTTAATGACCATTGGTGAATTAGATCGAGAAAAAACCATTAAACAAGCAACTTATTCGCATCGCTCAACGACCGTATTAAAAATGATGGAAATTTTCCGCCATACCAATGCGCATATGGTGATTGTAACGGATGATTTTGGCTCTATTCATGGTGTGATTACTTTGCTAGATATTATCGAAGCAATTGCTGGTGAGTTCCCTGATGAAGATGAAAAAGCCTCCATTGAAACGATTAGTGAAAATGAGTGGATTATGGCTGGTTCATGTGATCTGCATCTAGTGGAGCAAACATTGGGTGTGCGAGGTCTTGTGGATGAAGATGATGACTACAGTTCATTGAGTGGATTATTAGTAGAGATATTCGACAATGTTCCATCTGTGGGCGATTCACTTGAGTTACAAGGTTATCTTTTCACTGCAACAGAAGTGGATGATCGTCGTGTATTAAGTGTACATGTGACACAACCGAAAAATGAAATGGTGTAGTATACTTATTATTTTAAGTTCTACTTCAAGGTGAGATCATGCACAACGATGTCAACATGCTTCAAAGATTCTTATTTGATAATCTTCCGATTCGTGGTGAGCGTATTAAATTAACAACTTCTTGGCAGGAAGTCTTAAATAGACGTTCTTACCCTGATGTTGTTAAAAAATATCTTGGTGAACTGGTTGCAACTGCAGCGTTATTAAGTGCAACAATTAAAATTGAAGGCAAAATGACGCTTCAAATTGAAGCAACTGGCGCTTTGAATATGTTAGTTGTACAAATTACGCATGATGGTGGATTCCGTGCCACTGCAACTTATGATGAAAATTTGCCTGCTGATGCAACTTTTAAAGAGCTTACAGAAGGTGGTCGTGTTGTAATAACCGTTGAAAATGCCCACTCAATTGACAGTAGTTATCAAGGCGTTATTCCGTTAATAGATGACAGCATCAGCGCGGCGATTGAACGTTACTTTGAAACTTCAGAGCAGTTAAGAACATCACTGTTTTTACGCAATACAACTGACACTTTGGGTGGTTTATTGATCCAGCGCATTCCTGGTGAAATGGAAGATGAAGATGCATATAATCGCATTTGCCATTTAGCTGAAACAGTGACAGCGGAAGAGCTCAGAGATCTAGATACGCAAACATTACTCTATCGCTTATATTCTGAAGATGATTTACGTTTATTTGAAGAAGAGTCATTGCACTTTCATTGTCAGTGCTCAAGAGAACGCTCAATTAATGTCTTGAAACAGTTTTCATTAGAAGAATTAAATGAAATTGTGGAAGAAGAAGGGAAAGTCTGTGTTACTTGTGAATTTTGTGGTAAATCATATGATTTTGCACAAGATGATCTAAACGAGATTGAAAATGCGTAAATTTAAAGAGAGAGAACGTATTTCGATTGCCATCACTGGCGCTTCTGGTGTTCAGTATAGTTTGCGATTGATAGAGGTTCTTCTTGCTAGTGGGTATCCAATAAATGTTGTGATCAGTAAGGCAGCCTTATTGGTATTCGCAATGGAGATGGATATCCAACTAGGTAATCAACCACAGGTACAAAAAGAGCGTCTTTTATCTTTAGTCAACTGTGATGATCCATCTTTGATGGCAGTTTATGGCGTTGAAGATTGGAGTGCACCTATGGCATCGGGCTCTAATGCATCTCGTGCGATGGTAATCGTTCCTGCAACAACTGGTGCGTTAAGTGCGGTTGCAACATCGCAATCCAATAATCTCATAGAGCGTGCTGCTGATGTAATGTTAAAAGAGCGTAGGCCTTTGGTGATTGTGTTAAGAGAAACGCCTTTGAATAATATTCATATCAAAAATATGCTGACGTTATCTGAGGCAGGGGCAATTGTGATGCCTGCAAACCCTGGTTTTTATCATATGCCCAAAACTGTCGATGATATTATCGATTTTATGGTGGCAAGAATTCTAGATCAATTAAACATTGAACATAGCCTTATGGATAAATGGGGCGATGCTAAATAAGCTAAATACATTGAAGGATATATAGTGGAGCAAAAAAGATATCAAGCGCTATTTTATGGTGAACTGAAAGATGGACATTCTAAAGAGATGGCGATTAGGGCTTTGGCAGGTGCTTATCAGAAAGAAGATGACTTTTTTGTGCCATGGTTTTCTAGTGAAAAAACAGTGGTTAAAAAAGATGCCACTTTGGAAGAAGCAGAATATATTCGTGATTATTTAGGTGATATTGGTTTAGTCATCAAAATAGAGCCACTGACTTTAGAAACAAAAGTAGAAGAAAAAATTGGACATGCTGAAAAAGAAGCAGAACAGTTGATCGAAGAAACTTTTGCAAAAATCAAAGAATCTTTTGAAAGTGTGCAAGCTGATGCTCCTAAGCAAACGGTGATTAAAGTTATTCCAGCATCTATGGGTAAAAGATTTGCTGCATACATTATAGATTTAATTATTTGTATGATTGCGGCCAATTTTTTATTGGAATTAGTATTGGCACCGATTGGTTTAATTAATACATCATTAATCCATGAATTATCAGTGGCTGTGAATAGTGCAACAACACAAAATGAAGTGCGTGATATTGTGGATAGTTACATGGGCAATGATGCATTTGCAAGCTTAATTATGCAGGTATTATTCTTTGTTTTTGCTGTACAAATTGCATATTTTGGTTTCTTAGATGGTAAATATAAAGGCACTTTTGGTAAACGATTATTTAAGTTGAAATTATATTCATTAGTTTCACCAAAAATATCATTAAAGCAGGCAGCACTTAGACAAGTTTATATGGTTGTTGTATTTCTTTTATTAACTGTTGTGTTGAATCTTATAGGATTATTGATTTTGTCTGGCATATTTATCATGGGTGCTTATGATAAGCGTGGTTTGAATCAAACAATATTTGATCGCTTAACTGCAACAGTTGTTGGAAACGATGATTCTAAGCGTTAAGATTAAATAGTTTGAATGTTAATTTTTTAGTATGATAAGCCGTTAAGAAGTCTCAACGATTGTCAGAATATAGAAAGCGCACATAAGGAAAAAAAATATGATCGGATCAATAGGATCTATTATTTTATTAGTTGTCATTGTTGGTTGCATTGTCTATTGGTTTGTCTTGAAAAAACAAATCGAAGAAGAGAGTGATAGAATCGAGCCGCACATTGATAATAGCTTTTCAGAATTTAGTCAAAAAGAGCTGCCAAAAGATCAAGAAGATGAGCAAGATGACTATTTAGAGGAAGCGGTGTTGCCAAGTGCAAACGATGAAAAAAATATGATTGAAGATGAATCTTCAAACTATGATCTATTCGATGCTGAAGAAAAAAATAATATCGAGAAAAGTGAAGATAAACCTAAAAAAGGATTCTTTGCGCGTTTGAAGGAAAATTTTTCTGGCTCTAAAGCGACAACATCAAACAAATCTACAGATGGTGAATTTTCAAGACCGCCAGCAGTTCGTACCGTTGCTTTGATTTTAAAAGCCCCCGATGATCAGCCTTATATTGGTCAAGAGATTTTAGAAGTTGCAGCAGATATGAAATTGATGGTTGGTGGTGAAGGCTTTTTGCAGAAAATTGTCACAACTTATGTGGGTGATGAACCGATGTTTAGCATTGCACACATGATACATCCTGGTAGCTTTGATGACCCTGAGATTTTAGATGCAGAAATTCCGGGATTATTATTTTTCGCACAAATTCCTGGCCCAGATTCGCAGATGAATACTGTTCAGCATTTATTGCAAGCGGCTGCATTCTTTGGTCATGAATTGGGTGGTGATTTATTGGATGAAAACCAAAGACCGGTTGATGAGAGCTATATTAAGCAGTTATTGGTTGATGTAAGTGAAATAGAGCAGCAAGCTTGGATGAAACATCGAGCATTGCATTGATTAATAGAGAAGAGTGACAAGTAATACATAAAAATGTTCTTAAAAGTTTTAAGAACATTTTTTATTGGGCAATATTTAAAGGGAATTTATATGAATGATTTAATTAAAGCACGCATTTTGGAATTAGTGACTGAAATTAATCGTCAAAATTATAATTATCATGTGTTAGATCAGAGTGAATTAACCGACTCGGAATTTGATCAATTGTTTTTGGAATTAAAGCATTTAGAAAGTGAATATCCCGATTATGTTTTGCCTAATTCACCAACTCATAAAGTGGGTGGAACTATTTTAAAAGCTTTTAATACAGTCGTTCATGAAGTGCCAATGCTGTCGTTAGACAATGCATTTAATGATGAGGATGTGAGAAAGTTTGATGAGCGTATTCGTGAAAAATTAACATTAAATGAAGTGAAAACATTAACTTATTGGGCTGAGCCAAAGCTCGATGGCCTTGCTGTTAGTATTTTATATGAAAATGGTGTGTTGATTCGTGCGGCAACCCGTGGTGATGGTGTGCAAGGTGAAGATGTCACAGAAAATGTGAAAACAATTCAAAGCATTCCATTGTTTTTGCAAGGTGATTTTCCAGAGCGTTTAGAGGTTCGTGGTGAAGCTTTTATGAAGCGAGCTGTTTTTGATCGATTAAATGCTATTAGATTGAAAAAAGGTGAAAAGCCATTTGCTAATCCTAGAAATGCTGCAGCTGGGAGTATTCGTCAGTTAGACTCAAAAATAGCAGCCGAAAGACAGCTGAGTTTCTATGCGTATGGCATTGGTATAATTGAAGGGAATCCAAAGGAATTTACTGCGCATTCTGAAGCGTTATCAGCTTTGCAATCATTTGGCCTACCTGTGTGTCCATTGAATCAGAGTGCAGATGATGTTCAAGGATTGATTCAATATCAAGAGAAAATATTGGCTGAGCGCGATGCATTGCCATATGAGATCGATGGTGTTGTTTATAAGGTTGATCAATACGCTTTGCAGGAAAAGTTAGGTTTTGTATCCAGAGCACCGCGTTTTGCAATTGCTCATAAATTTTTGGCAATGGAAGCGAGAACAACAGTTTTGTCAGTAGACTTCCAAGTGGGTAGAACAGGTGTGATTACACCTGTTGCAAGATTAGAGCCTGTTAATGTTGCAGGCGTTATCGTTTCTAATGCGACATTGCATAATGAAGATGAAATTAATCGTCTACAAGTTATGATTGGTGATGAAGTGATGATTCGTCGAGCGGGTGATGTAATTCCGCAAGTCATCCGAGTGGTTTTAGAGCATCGTGATGATAATGTAATGCCAATTATATTTCCGATAACTTGCCCTGTTTGTGATTCGCCTATTGAGCGAGTTGAAGGTGAGGCTGTGGCTCGTTGTACAGGTGGTTTTAGTTGTAAAGCACAAAGAATAGAGCGTTTGAAGCATTTTGTGTCTCGTAAAGCTATGAACATCGAAGGTTTGGGTGAAAAATGGCTAGAAGTTTTTGTCAATGAAGGTCTGGTTGCTGATCCATCTGATTTATATGAGTTAGAAAAAACTCAATTATTAGAGTTACCAAGAATGGGTGAAAAATCAGCAGATAATATTCTTGCTAGTATTAATGGTAGTAAAACACCAAAATTTAGCGCGTTTTTGTATGGATTGGGCATTCGTGAAATTGGTGAAGCGACGGCAAGAGTATTATCGGATCACTATCCTACGTTGGAATCATTACAGGTAGAAACAGCAGAAAATTTCCAAAAAATAGATGATATTGGGCCTGTTATGGCCAATCATTTGGTGGAGTTTTTTCAAAATGAAGCGAATCAAAAATTACTTGAACGATTGATAAAATTTATTGAAATAAAGTATCAAGAATCAAAGGGAAATGAAGGTGATTTACCATTAGCAGGTGAAACTTGGGTGGTCACAGGTACTTTATATGAATTCACAAGAGACAGCATTAAGGATAAGTTGATTGCTTTGGGCGCTAAAGTTGCGGGCTCTGTGTCTAAGAATACAACTGTGTTACTTGCAGGTGAAAAAGCTGGTTCTAAATTAACAAAAGCTGAAGAGCTTGGTGTTGAGATATTAACTGAAGCTGATTTTATTGCGAGATTTCCTGAGTAATGAAGATAGAGCCAATTGGAGTGATTGATGGATGCTATCCTGAAAAGTTTGGCATTCCAAGGCAAGCAAGAATTGTGAATTCAGCAGAGGCTGAAATTCAGTTTTTAGCGCCATATCGTTCGAAGGATTTTTTAGATGGTTTAGAAAATTACACTCATATTTGGTTAATTTTTGGTTTTCATCAAAATGAATGGACAGGGGATGCTAAAGTTCGTCCTCAACGCTTGGGTGGTAATCAAAAAATGGGTGTGTTGGCTACAAGAAGCCCTTATCGGCCAAATGGCTTAGGTTTATCTGCCGTCAAAATTATTTCTATTGATGTTGAAAATGTCACAATTAAGGTAGCAGGGCATGATTTGGTCAATGGTACACCAATTTATGACATTAAGCCCTATGTGCCATTTACAGACAGTATAGAAGAGGCAAGCTCATCTTTTGCTAATATTCCACCTGATTGTTATGAAGTTGAAATTATGGAATCAGCACAAATGGCATTTAATTTGTTAGATGAAAAAACAAAGGATTTAATTCGGTCTGTGATCGCTCAAAATCCTTTGCCACCTTTTCATCAAGATATGAATCGCATTTATGGTGTTTCTATTTTAGATTTAAATATTAAATTTAGGCGCAATGAGTC
>CANRJX010000101.1 GCA_947631095.1 uncultured Wohlfahrtiimonas sp. | reverse complement strand
TATTTATAGTTATTGTTCATTTTACATGCCCACATATAAGCAATACATATACCAATATAATAAAAACTATAAATATCAATATATTAAATTAATTTTTATAATTTAATCAACCATTCTTGAACAAGCCATTCTTGTTTAATATTGGTATCAGCCAAAATAGATATATTTACAAATCTTTCGTAATCTTTGTAAAAATCAACACTAGACCTGATAGATAGCCACTTCGCAAGAATATTATCTGTTTTATTTTTTAAAACTGAAACCAGCCAAAACAAAATTACATGGGATGCTATGTGCCAATTTTTGACAATAAAACTAGAAACATCATCCAGATTATTTCTATGCTGAAAATAACGCCCCATCAAGGCCTCAAGCTCATTGATGATCAAAAAAGCATCTTGTGACAAAAATTGATACGACAAAATTGGTCGCTCATAACTTAGTGAAATAATCTTTTCCAATTGAGCAGAATCAGTGGATGGCATCTCATTTTTAAGCCATTCATGGATAATTTTTTGTTTTCCATCGACTGACATTAATTGTCGCTGACAACGACTCACAATTGTAATGGGTAATTTTTTAGGATAACTCGTCGTCAGAATTAAATAACAATGGTTAAGAGGCTCTTCTAATGTTTTTAAAAGCGCATTAGATGCATTCAAATTCATCTCATCTGCATTATGAATAACAACAACTTTTTTGCCTGTTTCACTTGTAAGCTGTGAGAATTGAATCGCATGACGTATTTGGTCAACCTTAATCACCGTGCTTTTTTCATCTGATTGAATCGAAAGAAAATCAGGATGACTATTTTTGTCAATCCATACACAACTTTGGCAATCACCGCATGCATATTCCGTTTTACGATTCAAACACAGGATACTTTTGGCAAGATCGTTCGCAAAAATAGATTTGCCAATGGATTTTTCGCCTGTTATCAAAAGTGACTGTGGAAATGTTTTATGATCAAAACGCTCCATCATCATTTTAAGCGAATCAGAAAACCATGGTAAATATTGAAATGTTGTCATTGCATTACTCATAAGTAAATTTTGAGTATTGATTGAATCTGTTCCGTAATTTCCGTAACTGAAAGCGATGCATCTATCTTTTTTATTTGATTTGGGCGTTCTGCATATAACTCTGCATAGCCTTTTCTAACATTCTCAAAAAATGTCAATTGCTCACTTTCAAAACGATCTAAAGCTTGACGTTTTTTGGCGCGCGCCATTCCATCTGCAACATCTAAGTCAAACCAAAAAGTACAATCTGGTCTTAAAGCATCTTGTAACCAAGATTCTAAATAAGCAATTCGTTCTTTTGCTATCGTTCTACCCGCTGCTTGATAAGCATAAGTTGATTCTGTAAAGCGATCACACAACACCCATTGCCCTTTTTGCAATGCTGGCAAAATAACTTGTTGCAAATGATCTTTACGCGCTGCAAACATCAATAACAATTCCGTTTCAGCATCCATATCTTCAGTCAGTAATAAGTGTCGAATCTTTTCAGATAATTCTGTGCCACCGGGTTCTCTTGTTGTAATAACAGTCAAACCATTTTCTTCTAACCAATTTTTAATTAAAGGAATTTGAGTACTTTTTCCAGCACCTTCTGTACCTTCAAAAGTAATAAAACGACCATTGATTGTTGACATACTTAATTTCCACTATTTAATCGTGCACGATATGCACGCACTGCCTTATTATGCTCATCCAATGTTGCACTGAATACATGTTCACCAGAACCATCACCTTTTGCTACAAAGTATAAACTTGTGCCTTCTTTGGGATGTGCGGCAGCATAAATTGCAGCTAAACTTGGCATTGCGATTGGTGTTGGTGGCAAGCCATCTCTCGTATATGTGTTATATGGTGTATCTCTTTGAAGATCACTGCGGTAAATCGTGCCACGATATTTGTCACCCAAGCCATAAATTACCGTTGGATCTGTTTGTAAACGCATCCCTTTTTGTAATCGTCTAACAAAAACACCAGATATTTCAGGACGCTCATGCACAACACCTGTTTCTTTTTCAATAATAGAAGCCAATGTTAATAATTCGTGTTTATCTTTAATTGGCAGATCGATATCTCGATTCTCCCAAACATTATTAACAAAATTATTCATTGACTCATAGCTACGCTTTAAAACATCCACATCTTTGTATCCGCGTGGAAACAAATAAGTTTCAGGCATAAAATAACCTTCATAGGGCTTGCCTTCGTAACCAATTAAAGTCATTACCTCTTCAGGTGTAAGCTCTGGAGAAATTGTTTGCACTAAATTTGGTGATTGTGCCAATGCAGCTAAGACTTGTTTAAAGTTCCAACCATCCACAATCGTAAAGCTATATTGAACACTTCGCCCTTTGATGAGCATATTCCAAAAATCTGCGGGATTAATATGTTCATTAATTTCATATTCCCCTGCTTTAATACTATTTAAACTACCTGTTAAACGACCATATATCTTAAGAAAATTAATATTCGTCGTAGGTATTTTAGCTTTTAACTCACGCATGACAGTATCAGCATTCATGCCTGGTTTAACATCTATAAAAACTGAATTTTCAGTTTGTATCATTGGGCTTTTCATATAAGTTAAAAAGCTATATCCCATCTGGGCCATGCCAATAAACAAACCGACAAATAAGATTAATAATATGGCTCGAGAAAGCACATACTTAACTGTAAAAAGTAGTGCTTTCTTTAAATAATCGAGTAGTTTCATTAATTTTTGGCTCGTTGAAAAATCAATGTACCGTTGGTTCCACCAAACCCGAAAGAGTTAGAAACCGTAACATCAATTTTTCTTTCTTGTGCTGTGTGAGGCACAAGATTTAGATCACACCCTTCATCCGGATTATCTAAGTTAATCGTTGGCGGTGCAACATTATCTCGAATTGCCAATACAGAAAATACAGCTTCAATACCACCTGCTGCACCCAGTAAATGCCCTGTCATAGACTTTGTTGAGCTCATTGCTAATTGGTAAGAATGTGCTCCAAAAACAGATTTAACAGCGGTTAACTCTGCCATATCACCTAGTTTTGTTGAAGTGCCATGGGCATTAATATAATCAACTGCATCAGCATTCAATTTAGCGTCGTTCAATGCCATTTGAATACAGCGTGCAGCGCCTTCGCCACTTTCCATAGGAGAAGTAATATGATATGCATCACTTGTTGTGCCAAAACCAACCAACTCGCAATAAATACGTGCACCACGTTTTACAGCATGTTCGTAGGATTCTAAAATTAAAACACCCGCACCATCACCCAACACAAAACCATCTCGTTCTTTATCCCAAGGTCTAGACGCCTTAGTTGGCTCACTATTTCTAGTTGACAATGCTCTTGCTGCAGCAAATCCACCAATACCAGTTGGTGTTGTTGCCATCTCTGCACCACCTGCAATCATAACATCAGCATCCCCATAAGCAATCATGCGTGCTGCCATGCCGATTGAATGCGTTCCTGATGCACACGCAGTCACTGCAGAAATTGATGGACCTTTAAATCCTGTCAAAATAGACAATTGCCCTGGTAGCATATTAATGATTGATCTAGGCACATAAAATGGGCTAATTCTATTGGGGCCTTTTTTTAAGAGAATTTCACAATTTTCTTCGATACCCGGCAAACCACCAATACCTGAACCAAGCATTGCACCAATACGATCAGCATTTTCATCAGTAATTTCTATGCCTGAATCTTTCAATGCATCGACCGCTGCACCAATACCATATTGAATAAATAGATCCATTCGTTTGGCATCTTTTGGATTCATATATTTGGATACATCAAAATCTTTTGTAGATGCTGAAAAAGTAACAGGATAGCCTGTTGCATCAAAGGCAGTAATAGGAGCCGCACCACTTACTCCAGCTAAAATATTCGTCCAAGCTGTTTCCACTGTACTTCCCAACGCAGAAACGATGCCTAAGCCTGTGACAACTACTCGCTGCTTCATAACTCTTCCTTAATTTTTTAATACCATAAAAAAATAAAACGGCTTTATAAGACTCATTAACATCCTATAAAAACCGCTCTATCGACAATTCTGACCAGATTATTCAAATTATGACATTGAATAAATTATTTATCTAAGTTTGCTGTCACGTAGTCAATTGCTTGTTGAACTGTTGTGATTTTCTCAGCTTCTTCATCTGGGATTTCACAATCAAACTCTTCTTCAAGAGCCATTACTAATTCAACTGTATCTAAAGAATCCGCGCTTAAATCATCAATAAAAGAAGATGAGTTATTTACTTGTTCTTCTTTTACTTGAAGTTGTTCGATAACAATCTTCTTAACACGTGCTTCGATATCGCTCATAATTTTAAAAATCCTTAACTTAATAAAAAATAGGTACTAAATTACCAATGAGTATTCTAAAAAAAATGTTTGCTAAAGTCCAAGACTTTTTAACATCCTGACTTAAGGCATAAACATCCCGCCATTCACATGGATCGTTTCACCTGTGATATAGCTGGTTTCTTGTGCCACTAAAAACTTAACTGCATTTGCAATATCTTCAGGTTTACCCAATTGATTCATCGGGATATTCTTTAATAATGCTTCTTTTACTGATTCAGGTAAGTCTTTTGTCATATCTGTATCAATAAAACCTGGGGCCACACAGTTCACTGTTATACCACGACTTGCAACTTCGATCGCCATAGACTTAGTAAAGCCAATAACACCAGCTTTCGCTGCCGCATAGTTTGTTTGTCCTGCATTGCCTGTTACACCAACAATTGATGTAATATTCACTATTCTACCAAAGCGTGCTTTCATCATGTCACGCATAACTGCTTTAGATAATTTATAAATACTTGTGAGATTTGTTGTAATCACATCATCCCAATCCGCATCTTTCATTCTCATCAATAGCTGATCTTTTGTAATACCCGCATTATTCACTAACACAGAAATCGCACCATGTTGCTCAGAAATAGCTTTCAAGACAGTTTCAATGCTTTCAGCATCTGCCACATTTAAAATGAATGCATCGCCATTACCAGCCAAATAATCTTTAATTGTAGTAGTACCATTTTCAGAAGTCGCTGTACCTACTACAAAATATCCAGCATTTACTAATGATTCGGCAATTGCCTTTCCAATTCCTCTTGTCGCACCTGTTACCAATGCAACTTTTTTATCTTGACTCATAATTTCCTCTTAATTAACCACAACGTTCGACAATCATTTCTAAATCCTCTTTAACCTGCACAACAGGATCAAAAGGCGAAGATTGTTCCATTAAACGAATACTTAACTGTTGTTTATTACCACTAAATTCTGGATATATAAAAGCATCTTTAACATCTATACGCACCAATTCAGCATCCCATTTTACTGTTTTATAAAAAAGGCCTTGTTTAAACTGACACACTTCTTCATCTTTAAGTGTGCGTAATAATGTTAATAAATATGTCAAAGCTCTTTCTGTTGGCTCAAATAAAGAAAACCAACGTTCAATATGTTCACTACGTAATTCATGTGAGAAGCGAAGCCAATGATGCAAATTTGGCAAATCAAAGCTTGCAATCCCACCCATAACTTTTAAACGCTGACGAATCACATTTAGAAAAATATTTTCCTTCACTTCATCAAAAGTTTTAACACTACCGAACACAAGATTCTGAGTAAGCTCTTTAATTTCAATGCGTTGACTATCGCTTATTTGATCTTTAAATTGTAATTTTTCTAGTTGCTTAATCATTTCAATTTTTAAATTATTTTTAGAAATAATCTCAACTAAATCAACCAACGCAGATAATGCAGATATCGTGCTATACGGATTATCATATTCCACATGTGCTTTACTTTGCTTAAACAGCATTTCGGCTCTTAACAAGCGGCGAACGCCTTCACTCAATGGAAACTCGTAAACCATAGATTATCTCACCATACCCTCTTAGAATTGAGCTAGACTATACTTTTTATCTAATTGTTTCAATATATTTCGAGTATATTGCTCATTCGTATTAATAATAATTGTATTAGCTAATTTGCGTCGTTCTTGATTACTAATTTGTGACTCTATAATTTTTCTCGCCAAATCTTCATCAATATGATCCCTAAGCATAACTCTCTCTAGTTGAATTTTCGGATCCACTTCAACCGCTAATATCTGATTACCCATTTTTAAATAAGGAGAATCTTTTTTTAATAAAGGAATTACAATCAGATGATATTTGCCACGATTACTTTTTAATTGATTCTCTACTTCTTTGAAAATTAACGGATGCATACTATTTTCTAAATATGACTTAGCCTCAGGGTCATTAAAGACAATATCTCGTAATAATTTTCTATCAAGTACACCATTATTTAAAATATGACCACCAAAATGATCAACAATCTTGTCAATAAGCTCATTAGAGTATTCGCAACCATTTGGTTGTAATAACAATCTAGAAATAACATCTGTATCAATCACATGAGCATTTAACTCTGACAGATAATTAGAAACAAATGTCTTACCGGAGGCAATGCCACCAGTTAATAGGATAATGGGATGCATAAATTAGACTTAATAAAAGAAAGCATCAGCAGGTAAATTAAAAAACAGAACAATCATAGAACCTAATACTAAAAATGGTCCATACGGTATATATTTACTTTCACCTTTCTTTTTACTATATAACAATAAAATTATCCCAACGATTGCGCCAGAGATAGATGAAATTAAAATAATATTGAGAATGCTACCAACACCCTGCCAAGCACCAATTAATGCAAGAAGCTTAAAATCCCCTGCACCAATACCAACTTTTTTAAATACCAACAAAGAAAATTGATTAATTAACCATAATGATAGATAGCCAACAAGAACACCATAAAAAGCCAAATAAAATGGTACAGAAATAATATTAAAAAAACTTAAAATTAATCCCAGCCAAATCATTGGACTAGTCAAACAATTAGGGAGAATTTGAAACTCAACATCAATTAACGTTAGAGATATTAATATCCATATAAAAAACATATAAGATATGGCTTCTACATTAAAACCAAATATATAAAAAACTAAAAATGTTAAAATGCCTGTTATGCATTCAATCAATGGATATTGAAAAGATATAGATTGACTGCAACCCGAACACTTACCTTTTAAAAACAACCAACCCAAAATAGGTATATTTTCATAAAAGCGAATTTTATGTCCGCAATTTGGGCATGCAGATGCAGGCGTAGATAAATACCAATAACCTTTTGCTGGTAAAACTTCTTTCTTGCTCAATAATTCAGAAGCATCTGAACGATCTAAAATACGATCTAAAATCTTAATACCACTTAAAAATCTACTTGTTTTTTGTGACTCTTCAATTAAAAACTCAGAGATCATTTGATATTCTTTATCAAATAATATTTTAGGTAAACGATAAGCGACAACATTAAGAAAGCTGCCAACGGCAGCTCCTAAAATGAAAGTAAATATATATAAAATAATTTCTGTATTG
>CANRJX010000100.1 GCA_947631095.1 uncultured Wohlfahrtiimonas sp. | reverse complement strand
AATTATGACTATTCAATTTAATATTACTGCAATAATTTTATACTAATAATTATGCTATTTTAAATAATATAATCCATAAATATTATAAAAAGATAATTATTTAAATAATTCTATGTACAGAACAATCCTTACCACTTTTCTTACTGTAAAATCAATTTATTGCTTGTTATAGTGATCTCCATTAAATAATTAGTATTTTAAACTCTGGAGTTAATAATGAAGAAGATTATCTTATCAACCCTTTTATTGTCTATGTGTACAGGCGCTGCATTTGCCAATGAATATAAGTTAGACCCATCGCATTCTAATGCTCGTTTCAACATTGACCACTTTGGCACATCCACCAATCATGGTGGTTTCTATAATATAGAAGGTATTGTAACCTTTAATCCTGAAAAACAAACAGGTACTGCAGAAGTTATTATTCCGACTGCAACAATAGATACTGGCTCACAAAAATTCACAGAACATATGAAAAGTACTGATATTTTAGATACTGAAAAATTTGAAACAATCACGTTCAAGTCAACAGAATGGGTTTTTGATGGCCCAAAACCAACTGAAATTAAAGGCGAATTAACGATGATGGGCAAAACCAATCCTATCACATTAAAAGCAACCAAATTTAATTGTTATGATAGCCCTATGTTCAAGACTGAAGTTTGTGGTGGCGATTTTTCTGCAACAATTGATCGTACAGAATGGGGCATAGATTTTTTCGTCGATTCAGGCATGACAAAAAATGTTGATTTACAAATTCAAGTAGAAGCTGTTAAACAATAAATCACCTTAAACATTATGATTGAACCATAGCCATTTAATGTATAAATGGCTATTTTTTTTGTCATACTAATTGGGGATTTATGCAAATATCGTCATAATAGTGGTATTGTTTACACCATCATTTTTTCTACAATTAAAGGCAATAACTCATGGCTTTCTTTTGGATACTCTTCCCTATTTTTTCTATCTTTGTCGTTGGCTTCATCGCCCAGAAGATATTAAGGTTTGATATCCAGAATCTATCGAAAATGTCTTTGTATGTATTGTCACCATTTTTAGCTTTCAAAACATTCTATACCTATGAATTAAGCATCAATTATATATACCTCTCATTTTATGTATTCGCTTTATGCATCGGCTTAATTATCTTGGTCAGCATTTGGTCTAAAATCATGCGCTATTCTGAGAGTGTTCGTTGTGGGATGATTTTAAGCTCATGCTTTATGAATAACGGCAATTACGGTGTACCTGTTATTTTAATGTTCTTTGGTGCTTCGGGCTTTAACTTAGCAATTATCTTATTGGTATTACAACAATTCGTTATGAGCACGATAGGTATCTATTACGCAGCAAAAGGTAGTGATCGTGCGAATGCAAACGATGCATCTTCCATAAAATATGCTTTAATTCGAGTGATTAAAATGCCTGTAGCTTATGGTGCTTTATTAGGTATGCTTTTCCAACTTTTACATATTCCATTGAGTGAATCCATTATGAAATCAATCACTATGATTGGTGATTCATCCATCGTTGTAATTATGATTATTTTGGGCATGCAATTGGCCATGATTCAAGTGCGTGAAATTGATCTGCCAAAGCTCTCTATTTCTTTACTGATCAAAATGGTTATTTCGCCGATATTGGCATATTTTTTAGTCATGCCTCTACCATTGCCCGAAACCTATAAAACTATTTTAGTTGTTTTAGCAGCAATGCCATCAGCAGCCAATACAACACTCCAAGCGGTATTTTTTAATACTCAACCCAAATTAGTCTCAAGTGCAACATTCATCAGCACAATCTTAAGTTTAATCACATTACCGATAGTATTATGGCTATTAAATGTTTCAGTGCCTTAAAACAGACGAGTTAAGACCGATTGGCTCTATAATTTTGGATAGCGCCAATCATCATTAAGATAATCAGTAACGCAATAGAGCCTAAACCAAACACGACTAAATATCCTAATACAGTCACAGGTTTAATCAGCCAATATAAAGCGACATAAGGTACTGACATCAGAGTGATGATGATCAAAATAAACAGCACAAATAATATCTGCATAATAAATCCTATGGATGATCAAATAACCATGAATTGAGGAATGCAAAGGGCTCTCTAATATATGCTGTCAGCAAAGAGTGAGTATCTGTTGGCGTTTGTGCCGCAAGTCCTGAAACTTCTTCAATTCCAGAGCGCAGTGCCAACATCATTGAACGTGGCAAATGAAAATCATTGGTAATGATCACTACGCTATCAATATTAATTAATTTCATTGAGTTGACAAATTGTTGTGCGGTGCGCGTCGATTGATCTTCTACAAGAATATTCTCTGAAGGAATGCCAAGCATCATCAAATATTCACGCATTACTTCTGCTTCACTTTTTTCAAACCCTTGAGTCTTTGCACCACTCACAATGATTGGCACTTCAGGCTCTTCTAACCAATATTGATATGCAATATCTAAGCGGTTTTTCAGTGCTTGTGTTGGTCTTATAGGATCTTTTTCAAGCTTATATCCTAAGACAATCACTGCATCGACTTGATAATTCGCGTGAATATTTTGCACTTGTGCATGAATAATAGTATTACCCACAATAACAATTAAGAAACATGCGACAAAAATAACCGAAATAGTATGGCGAAAATTACGAATGCAAAAAAGGGTAAATGATAATATAGGATTTACTTTGTCTGTCATTTACCCTTCTCTTAAATATACTTAACCATCAATCTGAGCCATTAAGCTTAACATCTCAATCACTGTAACCGCAGCATCAGCACCTTTATTGCCTGCTTTTGTACCCGCACGTTCTAAAGCTTGCTCGATACTATCGACTGTTAATACACCGAAAGAAATTGGTTTTTGTTGCTCTAAGCTAACATGAGCAATTCCTTTAGTCACTTCATTCGAAACATAGTCAAAATGCGGTGTAGAACCTCGGATTACAGCACCCAAACAAATAATAGCATCAATGTCAGACTTTTTTGCAAATTGTTGTGCAATTAATGGAATTTCAAAAGCACCTGGCACCCAAGCCAATTGAATATTATCTTCTGACAAACCATGTCTTTTTAAAATATCAACAGCGCCTTCAATTAACTGTTTAGTAATTAAGCTATTAAAACGACCCGCTACAATCGCTATTTTTTTGTCCTTAATGGATAACTGCCCTTCGATAATATGCATAATCATTTCTCCTAAATGAACTGAAATTTATAAATAGTGACCCATTTGAGTCGCTTTAGTTGCTAAGTAATCTTTGTTTTCTTGAGTTTCGAATCTTGGCGTAGGAATTCTTTCAACCACATCTATTCCGCTCGCTCGCAATACTTCTACTTTCTCTGGATTATTCGTAATGATTTTCACTTGGTTTTGATCAAAATATTTCAAAATTTTTGCTGCGATTGTAAAATCTCGACCATCAACAGGATGACCCAATGATAAATTGGCATCAATTGTATTTTGTCCAATATCTTGCAATGCATACGCACGAATTTTCTCTGCCAAACCAATGCCACGACCTTCTTGACGCAAATAAATCATCATGCCATTTTCAGCATCAGCAATCGTTTTTAAACCAAAATTCAATTGTGCTTGGCAATCGCATTTAATCGAATGAAAAATATCACCTGTTAAACATTCAGAATGAATGCGCATTGTTAATGGCTTATCGGCTTGATAATTTGAATTACGCAATACAATATGTGGCTCTTCACCTTCGCTATTTGGGAAAGTATAGATTGTGAAGTTACCATATTCTGTAGGTAAATTTGCATAGCTGATTGGCTCGATATTTGCTGTTTTTTCTGCTAACCAATTACGATAGTCTACGATGTCCTGAATCGTTATAAATGGCATATTTTCTTGTTCGCTCAATGCCACTAAATCAGGATGACGCGCCATTGTGCCATCTTCTTTTAAAATTTCACAAATCACAGCAGCTTTTGTTAAACCTGCCAACTCCATTAAATCAATACTTGCCTCAGTATGACCACGGCGCACTAATACACCGCCATCTTTCGCAATCAATGGAAAAATATGTCCCGGTCTTTTAAAATCTTGAGGCTTTGTATTACCTTCTGATAATTTACGACAAGTTAAAGCTCGTTCTGCCGCCGAAATACCAGTATTGGTTGTGACATAGTCAACAGATACTGTGAAGGCAGTTTGGTATTCATCTTGGTTATTTAAAACCATAGGATTCAAATCTAAGCGCATTGCAATTTCACGTGAAACAGGTGCACAAACTAAACCACCCGCTTTGCGAATCATTGTATTCATATGCTCATCAGTACAATATTCTGCTGCAACAATGAAATCACCTTCATTTTCACGAGATTCATCATCCATTACGATGATAATTTCGCCACGTTTAATCGCTTCTAGTGCGTTTTCTACACGTTGAATCGCCGCTTTCATATTAATATCCCCATTCTGCTAGTTTTTCGTAACTTAAACTTGATTGTTGCTTATCTTTCAAGATGTATTTACCGAGCTGATCAAACTCAATATTTACTCGCTGCCCTTCTTTTAATAGATGCAGTGTCGTAATGTGAAAAGTATGTGGAATAACACTCACGCTAAAGGCATTTGCTGTCACATTTGTCACTGTTAAACTTATGCCATTAATCGCAATAGAGCCTTTTTCCACTACTAATTTTTGATATTCTTTCGCCAATGCAAAATGCAATACATAACTATTTTGCAATTTTTGTAACGTTTGCAATGTCGTCATTGTGTCCACATGGCCTGAAACAATATGACCATCTAACCTACTGCTGGCGATCATTGCGCGCTCTAAATTAATCGCGCTTCCTGTTGTTAATGTCGAAAATGTGCTTCGTTTTAAGCTTTCTGGCGTTAAATCCGCCCAAAAACCATGATCATCCATCTTCGTAACTGTTAAACAAACGCCGTTACTTGCAATGCTATCGCCAATTTTTGTTTTATCTAATACAACTTTACAACCAACTTTAATGGTAATGACATCACCACGATTTTGTTTTGCCTGAAGCGTGCCCACTTCTTCAATAATTCCTGTAAACATTATTCAACATCCTTCAAGGTTGCAGATACATAAATAGAATTACCTAATGTTTGCGTTTTATGAATCGTCATAATTGGCGCTTGAGATAATTGGGTGATTCCACTGTGATCCCATAAACCGGGTGCAGCTGAGTCACCAATCAAGCGAGGACCATAAAACAACGCAAAGTCATCAACAGCATTCGCAGAGATAAAAGCGTTATATAAACTACTTCCACCTTCCACTAATAAGCTCATAATGCCTTCATGATATAAAACTGATAATAGTTTAGAGACTGAGATTTCATCCTCAGCAATCGAAATTAAACGAACTTGCTTCTCTTCTAATTCTGTCTGTAAATCAGGATGTAATGCACAGTTTTTTGGATATACAACCCATGTTTTGACAGATTGTGTGTTAAATAGCTGATAATTTGTGTGCTCAATACCATCAAAATTACGCAACAATAAAATTCTGATTGGGTGCGAATAGCTATAAGAAGGAATACGAACTGTTAATGTCGGATCATCGTTTAATAATGTCTTTTTACCAATGATGATTGCATCATGCTCTGCTCGTAATTGATGACCTTTTAATCTAGCTTCAGTGCCTGTAATCCATTGAGAATCACCTGTTTTAGAAGCTATTTTGCCATCTAAGCTCATCGCGGCTTTTAAAGTCACAAATGGTAATTTAGTCAATTGATTATGAAAGAAGATCCGATTAATTTTTCGCGCAGATTCTAAATCAGCACAAATCACTTCAATGCCCTGTGCAAGAAGATAAGCTTCACCCTGCCCAGCTACAGATGGATTAGGATCTTTCGTTGCATAGACAACTTTAGTGATACCAGCTTTTACAATTGCTTCAGTACAAGGACCTGTTTTGCCATGATGACAACAAGGTTCTAAAGAAACATAAATCGTTGAGCCTTTCACATCTTTAGTAGCATTTGCAATCGCAACAACTTCGGCATGTGCAGTACCAGCTTTAGCATGATAACCTTCGCCAATGACTCTGCCATCTTTGACGATCACAGCACCAACGTAAGGATTAGGTGAAACTGAGCCGATAGGAACAACAGCCAATTCAATAGCTCTGTCCAAAAACATTAGATCTAACTCTGTTAATCTGTTCATATGCCCTCTTGCTATATTTATTTTGGGGCATAAAACACAGAAAAATAACACGCCATACGCAATAGCACGTTGATAGAACATGTGATTTATCTTTTACCATCCAGACTATACTGTCGGTTTTGGAATTACACCAAATCAGCTTTCGCTCGCGGACTATAACCGCCGGTCAGGAATTGAAGTTTCCTTCTCACCTTGCCCCAAAGATAAATTTTTATCAGGAAAAAACTCTACCATAAATGCTGAGCTATATCAAATCACTAAAAATAGAACAGCTCGTTTCACTTTTATTGCTTCAAAGTATTGTATTTGAGTAAATAATCAATAAATGCACGGACTTTGGCAGGTATATAACGACTGCCACCAGGATAAACGATGTGTATATTTAATGGCTCAGGTCTTTGATCAGCAAATAATTCGATTAATGTTCCATTTTTTATATCTTCATCGATCGAAAAATCGAGTAATTGTAAAATACCAAATCCATTTTTTACTGTTTCAATTGCCCCCATCGGTGAATCATATAAGACTGAAAAATTAAGGTCGATGGTTTTACCATCTTTAAAAGTCCAAGGTAATGGATGACCCATCCCAGGAAACTTCATACCGATGCAATGATAATTGGATAGATCGTCTAGTGTTTTAGGTTCCCCATATTTTTTTAAATACTTAGGAGAAGTAACAACTTTTTGTTTTGTCTGAGCAAATGGCTTCGCCACTAAATTTAAATCGCTAATGTTACCAATTCGTAAAGCTAAATCCATATCCTCACGCATAAAATCTACAAAAGTTGTGCTGAGTGATACTTCAACTTTTAAGGTATCTATATATTGTTCGATGAATCCATTGAGTGCTGGCATTAAATAGTTAATTGCCAAACTATCTGGCAAACTAATTTTCAAAACCCCTCTTGGCACAGAATTATTTAAAAGCTGTTGCTCTATCATTTGAATATTTTCAAGAGATTCACGGCATATTGCATAATAGCTTTTGCCCTCTTCTGTTAGCCGCATCGATCGTGTCGATCTTAAAAAAAGCTTCACTTTTAATTTTTTTTCTAAACGATTAACGGCTTTACTGACAGCTGATGGTGTCACATCCAAAGAAATAGAAGCTTCTGTAAAGCTATGACTTTCTGCTGCACGACAAAAAATTTGAATATCATCCAACTCTAATGATTGTAATGGCTTGACTAACATATCTATCTATTCCCTAGCGGCATATATCATTTTCCCAATTGCAATAGTAGCAAAAAGCTTATGTCATTAGTATATGCGCATCTTTTAACCTTAATGAAACGGATTTTAAAATGACTTTAACTTTTGATCGTTGTATCGCAAATATCATTAAAAGCTCAGGAATAGATAATTC
>CANRJX010000099.1 GCA_947631095.1 uncultured Wohlfahrtiimonas sp. | reverse complement strand
TGATTTGACAAAGTTAGTGATCGAAATTTTTATGGAAAGTGAGAAAGTTTCAGAAGCGATTCGCACAATGCATCCGATGAATCGAGCTTTGATTGAAAAACCAATACAAAAAGCTAAAGATCGTTTGATTTATGCAGGTTTTATCAGTGAAACGCCGCAAGAGTGGCGCAAACAATTACCACGCTATTTAAAAGCGATGGCTGTGCGCGTGGAACGCTTTAGCCAAAATATTACGCGTGATAATGAGCATGCGAAATTGATCGATCAGCATTTGTCACAGCTAAAAATGGCAGAAATGAAATTAGGCAAAACAGCCGATATTATTGAATATCGTTGGATGATTGAAGAGTTAGCGGTTTCGCTCTTTGCTCAGCCAATGAAAACCATTGTGCCTGTTTCTGAAAAACGCTTAGAGAAACTGTGGGAAAAGATTGATTTAATGATTAAAAACCAACGATAATTCGATAAAGGCTGGCTTAAAACCAGCCTTTATTTTTTTGGATTTTAATGCTCATTAAAATCATGATGAATCCACGTAAAAACATGAATGTGAGAAATGCGATCCATAATCCATCATTTTTTAGTGGCATTAATAAAATGGCCAATGGTAACGCAATGATGAACGCTAATAGCATCACATTTCGCATCTCTTTGGCTTTGGTTGCGCCAATGAATAATCCATCGAGTAAGTAGCTCCATACAGCGACTAAAGGCAATAAAGAGAGATAAGGAATGAGTGGATAAGCATTTTCTCGTACGCTTTCAATCGAAGACATTAAGTTAATAAAGTCTTTGCCAAAGAAAAGGAAAACGATGCAAAATATGATGCTCATCATAAGCGACCAACCGCCAGCAATCGTCATCACAGATGATAGATTGCTTTGGCTTTTTTCACCGATTGCTTTGCCTGCTAAGGCTTCTACGCCATGTGCAAATCCATCGAATAAATAAGACATGATGAATAGGCCATTTAAGATGATCATATTAGCGGCGATAGTATTCGCGCCGATTCTTGTGGCTTGCAGAGTGATTAAGAAAAAAACCATGTGTAAAGTTAAGCTTCTGATGAAAATATCACGATTCACAAAAATCAGTGGTTTCCAATTCACCCACATTTTTAATGGCGATAAATCCCAAGTACCATAATTTTTATGCAGTATTTTGGGAAGAAAAATCAGCCCAACACCTAAGCCAAACCATTCAGACAAAACGGCTGCTTGAGCGATGCTATAGACATCTAAATAGAAAACAAAGATAAAAGTGAGCGTTAAAATAATATTGCAGATGTTTGTGGCAACCATCATATAAAAAGGAATGCGAGCATTTTGCATACCCAAAAACCAGCCCATTAATGCAAAATTCATAAGCGCTGCTGGCGTTCCCCAAATGCGATGATAAAAGAATTTTGAGGCACTTTCGTAGAGATGCACTTCAGGTTGCATGACCCAAAACGAAAAGCTAGCAATAGGGATTGCTAAAATCATGAGAATGCTGGCAAGCAGTAATGCGAGGATTAATCCTTGCAGTAATATTTGACGAATTTTTGTGGTGTCTTTATGCCCAAAGGCTTGAGCAGTAAAACCTGTTGTGCCCATGCGTAAAAAGTTTAATACCGCAATCAAAAATAGATAAATGCCATTGCCTATGCCAACACTTGCCATTGATGTTTCATTATTCAAATGTCCGACAACGATAGTGTCGACAGAGCTGACCAAAGGCACAGATAGATTCGATAGCACCATTGGGATTGTCAGTGCCCAAAATTGTTTTTGGATGGAAAGATTATTCCAGTAATTTTTTATTTTTTGAAAAGATATGGCCATGAGTATGAAATTCGCATAGCTATGAATAAGCTTGGCAACAATTAATAGAGAATTGTTTGATCTTACAGATAATAAAAGCCATTGCAAGCATGGTGATCTGTTTTAAATAGGCTTTATTATTAGTTGTACGATGCAATTTAGCTTTAGCGTATAATAACGCATTTATTAAAAACTAAGAGGACGTTATGCCAAAAGATTTCTTACAAAATATGGCAGGTAAAATCCAAGATTCTTTGCCTGAAGGCCTAAAAAATACACATGCAGAAATTGATCGAGTGGTTAAGTCTCAGTTAGAAAATGTCTTGCCAAATTTTCAATTTGCTAAGCAAGATGAGTTTGAGATTCAACAAAAAATCCTTTTAAAAACTCGTGCAGAAGTTGATGAGTTAAAAGCTCGTGTTGCAGAATTAGAAAACATCATTAAAACATTACAAATATCAAAAGTAGAATAACTATGCATCATAATGATCAAAAAGTTACATGGTGGCAAGCTATTGCTAAATGGCAAGATCAACGCACTTTATGGATATTGGGTGGTTTAACAGCATTAATTTTGGAATTGGTGGCTGTTTATTACTTTCAAGAACATCTGGGTCAAAGACCTTGTGAAATGTGTGTTTATATTCGTTTTGCAATGATTGCAATTGCATTATTTGCATTCATTGCAGCGATCTATCCTCAAAACATTGTATTTAAAGTCATCGGATATATTGGTTCATTTTGGGCAATGATTCAGGGATTTCTTTGGAGCTTAAATCTAGAGATTATTACGTTGGATCGTTTGCGCCCAGATTATAATCCTTTTATGAGTAGTTGCTCTATCAATGAAGCGCATTTTCCATTGGGGCTACCTATGCATAAATGGTTTCCATCGCACTTTTTGCAAACGGGTATCTGTGGTGAGGACTCATGGCAATTTTTGGGATTGAATATGGCCGAATATATGATGATTATTTTTGGTGTATTTATCTTTGTATTGAGTATCATGCTGATCTGTTGGTTAGCAAAATTATGCTTAAAAAGAGCATAATCATTTAATTAGACATTAAGTATTGATGAAAAGGGAAGAGTAATCATGAAAGCTATTCGTTGGGTTTTGGGTAAAATCATATTGGGTTTGGATAAAGTAACCGCACCAGCGCCAATGATTCGTTCGATTGAAGAACAAAGAAAGTTGGATGCAGCAACAGCAAATTTAAAGTTGTATCAGTTTAATGCTTGTCCATTTTGTGTAAAAGTTCGCCGTGAAATTCGTCGCTTAAATTTAAAAATCGAATTGGTGGATGTTTTAGTGGATAAAGCGGCTGAAACAAGATTAATCAATGAAGGTGGAAAGCGCCAAGTCCCTTGTTTATATATTGTGAATGAGGATCAATCCGTGACTTGGTTATATGAGTCGAATGCCATCATTATCTATTTGCAGGCATTAGTTAAAGGTGAGTAATGGCGGAATTGTTACCTGAGATCGAAACATTTTTACAATGTGAAACACCCAAAGAGTGGATTGACGAAGCAAAAAAGCCTGAAAATCTAGAAATATTACTGATTGATCATGCCAACTGCGAAAAAAAAGCAGCATTTACGGCATTGAATCTCATCATGAAATATACAGAGCTGGAAGATTTGCAGCATAAAATGTCTCGTTTAGCGCGTGAGGAATTGCGTCATTTCGAACAAGTTGCGGCGATTATGAAAAAGCGTCATGTAAAATATGTTTATTTAGAAGCCTCTAAATATGCTGAGCGTTTACGCAAACATTTGCGTAAAACAGCAAAAGAGCGATTAGTCGATATCTTAATCATTGGTGCTTATATTGAGGCGCGTTCTTGTGAGCGATTTTTTAGAGTGGCACCACATTTAGATGAAGAGCTTCATAAGTTTTATATGGCTTTGATTAAGTCAGAAGGCAGACATTATCAAGATTATTTAAAGCTTGCTGAAAAATATGCAGGTGAATCTATTGATGATCGGATTGCATTTTATGGTGAAATCGAAAAAGAAGCCATTTTAGCGCC
Source organism: uncultured Wohlfahrtiimonas sp. (assembly GCA_947631095.1). Lineage (GTDB taxonomy): Bacteria > Pseudomonadota > Gammaproteobacteria > Cardiobacteriales > Wohlfahrtiimonadaceae > Wohlfahrtiimonas. The sequence goes on along the minus strand of CANRJX010000099.1, from coordinate 3,755 downwards.
AGATCCTATATTTCGTTTTCATAGTGGTATCCCAATGTTATCCAAATAACCTGTGGATAAAATTGTGAAAAAAAAGTGAAGATCTTTTTATAACTTTATTAACTGATTGAAAATAAATGATATAAAAGATCTTCTTTTATTTTGATTAATATTTGATCAGTGAGGATAACTAATCTATAAATGGCTAAAGAATCTATTTTAATCATTGATGGTATAGAGTTTGTATTACATATAAAACCCATTAAAAATCTTTATATTCGCGTTAAAAAAGATGGTAAAGCTCATGTCAGCGTACCTAAAAGATTAACAAAGGCACAATTACAAACAGCATTAATGAGCCATCTAGCTTGGGTGAAAACACAACAAGGCAAAATAGATGCTTTGCCGATGGTTGAGCCAAAAAATTATGAAGCGAATGAAACTCACTATCTTTGGGGCAAGCCTTATACTTTAGCGATTGAAACAGGATATAAAAACGCTAATGCAATCGTTCATGATGAACATATTATTTTACAAACTCCAGAAGATGCATCGAGAGAATATAAAGAAAAGTTATTGGATGCTTTGTATCGTGAGGAATTAAATCAAAGAATTCCAAATATGATAGCGCAATGGGAAAATCGTATGCAGGTACAGGCATCTGAATGGCGTTTAAAGAAGATGAAAACAAGATGGGGCACTTGCAATACTGTTGCTAAGCGAATTTGGTTAAATACAGAATTGGCTAAATATCCGATTGAATCACTAGAATATGTATTGGTGCATGAGTTGGTACATTTATTTGAACGCAGTCATAATCATCGTTTTAAAGCGTTAATGACGAACTTTTTGCCTGACTGGGCTTTGCGTAAAGCTAATTTGAATCATTTAGCAATGAAAATGTGTTAGTGCTCTTGGTGAATAGATAATAAAAAACAGCATTAATGGATATTAATGCTGTTCTAGAGAAGATCTCAAAAGTTATAGATTAGATTCCCCATTTATTTTGATAAGCTTTCAGGTCTGTGTTTTTCAGCCATTCATTAAAGCTTTCCAGCAATTTTCCATCATCTTTGTTCATCATATAAGATTTATAACTTTGTGTATCATTAAACGGGACTTTAGTTGCCATGCAAAGTACACCTGGTTCAGTGTTTTCATAATATGTGCCCTGAATTAGATCGGTGATCATAACATCAGCAGTTTTATTACGTAATGCATTGCGACTCTCTGCATCATCTTTGACGCGCATTATCTTTGCATTATCCATACTGCCATTAACAAATGGCTCATCTGTGCCTGCTGGGCTCACAACTAAAGTCACGGTTGGCTGATTGATTTTGCTAAAACTATTTAATTGATCTGCCACGCTACAGTGCGCTAAAGCAATTTTTCCACTATGTAGAATAGGATCTGTTAACAAAAAATTATCTTCACGTTTTATTTTATGAATCAGACCACCCACCACAATATCAAATTTATCTGCTGTTAAATCTTCGTCCATCATCGGCCATGTTGTCGGCACAAATTCAATGTTGAAGTTTTGTGCTTTTGCATAATCATTGATGATATCAATATCAAAACCGACTAGGTTTTTATCTTTGTCGTAAAATGCTAAAGGCACATAGTCATAATCAGTGGGAACTCCTACTTTTAATATTCCGGATGTTTTAATTTCATCTAAAGGGCGAGCAGATAAAGTGCCTGTAACAATAAGAGAAAGTACAACTCCTAATGATGTCATTTTAATGAGTTTCATAATTATCCTTTGTAGTTAAATTTATAATTTAATAGAGCCATCATGATTTTTGTTGTTAAGCCCGATCATTATATCTCTTGGATAGTATAAAAAATAAAATTTACGCATTTATGCGATTAATCGATAACGTTTATAGGCAAAGTAAATAACAGGTATTACGAGTATTAATGAGCTTAGAGGCATACTAATCCAAACGCCATCTAATGTTAAAAAATTTGGTAAGACTAATAAAAATGGCACTTGTATGAATAGATTGCCAATCGAAATAACAAGGGCTTTTGTGCCTTCGCCAATTGCTTGGAAAAAAACCGTTACCATAACAAATACACCTTCTAAAAACAGTAAGGGTAAATGGTAGTGAATTGCATGCATGGTTACTTTTAGAAGTTCTTTATCGCTGGTGAAAAGGCTTGAGAAAAAGTAAGGGAAGATTTGGAGTAAAAGTGTGAGAATAATTCCGTAAGCCATGCCAACAAATACCATCATGCGAATGATAACGCGAGTTGATAAGAAGTTTTCACGACCATATAATCGACTAATGATTGGCTGAACACCATTAGCAATGCCTTCCATCCCGAGGTAATAAATCATAATGATATAGCCTGTTATTGTATAAGCGGAAATGGCAACTGTTCCACCATATTTGACCAGCATAATATGATGCAACATCATGATGAATCCAACATAAATGTACATAAAAAATGTTGATCCGCCATTAATGACAATTTCTTTGATCAATACAAAATTCGGTTTGAAATGATGAAGGCGAAGTGACTCACCACTTTTATTAAGTATGTAGTGTAATCCTAAAAACATTGCGCAAGATTCGCCAATAATATTCGCAATCGCAGCACCAAAAACTGACATTTCCCAAACCACAATGAATAGATAAGAAAAGAGAATATTGATGGAAACGCCGATCGCCATATAGATAGTTGCTCTATAAGGCTGACCCATATTGCGAACTAAAAAAGGCAACGCAAGGCTACCAATCACAAGCGGTGAGCTCACGGCAAAGACTCGAATAAAATCGATGGCCATATAAGCAGTTGTTACAAATGTTTGGCTCACTCGATATTCGGGCTCACTCAACATATACACTAATGTGGGTGCAAATATATACAGCAAAATACCAAATAAAATACCGGGAATAATGATGAGAGTAAGTGATTGACCAATGATATTTTTAGCTTTCTCGTCTTCTTCTGCACCTTTAGCAATTGAATATAAACTACCAGTACCAACGCCAACTAATAAGCCAAAACCTAAAAGCAGTGTGATATATGACCAGCCAATATTCGCTCCAGCCAAGCCTTCTGTGCCGATAAAGTGGCCGATAAAAAATCCATCAATGAGTTGATATGTACCACTAATTAGCATTGCGCCAAGTGTTGGAATCACGTAACTTATGAATAATAAGCGTAGTGTTCTTTGTTTCACAGAAGCCTCTATTATTTTATTTAAAGAATGAATAGAGATTATAAGCTAAATTATAATTTTTTTTACATAATATAAAAGAGCTTCAGTTAATAATGAAGCTCTTTTGTGATTGAATGATTAAGTTCTTTTGAGACTTTTAATCATTTTTAGTTAAAAGATAATCGATACTAAATTTTCCAGCACCTTGTAATGCGATGTATATAAAACCACCCGCCATTGCTAAATTTTTCATTAAATTTGTTGCTTCTTCAGGAGCATTATGAAAAATTAAACCAGATGCGATACAAAATAAGCCAATAAATAATGCAATTGCTCTTGTTTGATAACCCACCAAAATTGCTAAACCACCGCCCAATTCTAATAGAATGACTAAAATTAATAAACTACCGGGAATCCCTTTAGATGCCATATAGCCTGCAGTGCCCGCATAACTGCCAATTTTTGCCCAGCCAGCAACAATGAATAAGTAAGCCATTAAGGCTCTACCAATTAAAGCTAGTGAATTATCTATTCCTGAGCTTTTAATGATATTTGCGATACAACGATCAAAAGTTAAAGTCATTTTAAAATCCGTTTC
>CANRJX010000098.1 GCA_947631095.1 uncultured Wohlfahrtiimonas sp. | reverse complement strand
TGATTTTTTGCATGAGACAAACTTTGTTAAAGCAATTGATTATTGGTTAAGAGAATACTGTGACATTGCTCAGATTGCGTCGGTAGAAGATATTAAGTTGCATATCAATTACTGGATTTCAGAGTTGGATCAGCTGATTAACGATCAACTTAATCTTGTGGTTAAACATGCGGCATTAAAAACTCTGGAAGCATCATGGCGCGGTTTGTGGTATCTGGCTTATCAAGCTGACGTTAACCGTTCTATAAAGATTCGCTGTTTAGATGTGAGTTGGTCTGAAATCTGTCGAGATTTAGAAAAGTCGATTGACGTAGAACACAGTCAACTATTTCAAAAAATTTATAGCGAAGAGTACGGCACTGCAGGTGGAGAGCCTTACGGTGTGCTGATTGGCGATTTTGAGGTCAGCCATAAGCGATCTGCCAAACATCGTAATGATGATATAGCTGCACTCACCGGATTAAGCCAAATTGCGGCAGCCGCGTTTGCTCCTTTTATTGCGGGTGCCTCTAGCGAAATTTTTGGTCTGGATGATTTCGCCACCTTAGGGATGCCCCTTAATCTCCACAATATCTTTAGTCAGCAAGAATATATTCGTTGGCGGAGTCTTCGTGAAAAGTCTGACAGTCGATTTGTTGGACTAGCGCTACCCAAAATTCTATTGCGCCCCGCTTATCGATCAACTCCCGGGAACTACAAAGGTATTTTCTATTACGATAAGCCTGCAGAAAAAGAACAATCAACACAGTTATGGGGAAATGCATGTTACGCATTTGCCGGCATTCTTATTCGAGAGTTTGCCAGTGTCGGCTGGTTTGGCCATATTCGTGGCGTGCCACGGGATTTAGTGGGTGGAGGTTTAGTCGTTAATCTTTCGAGTCAGGCGCTTGATCTTGAGAAAGCCCCGCTCCAAATAAAACCCATTGTTGATGTCATTATTACAGACACTCAAGAGCGTGAGCTGAGCGATTTGGGCTTTATTCCTTTATGCCATTGCTACGACACTCCTTTTGCGGCGTTTTATAGTAACCAGTCGATTCAATTACCTAAAAATTCACATCCAAAAGCTGACAATACGAATGCTAAATTATCAGCCATGATGCAACACGTATTGTGCGCATCACGCATTGCGCATTATTTAAAAGTCATGATCCGAGACAAGATTGGTTCATTTGTTACGGCTGAAGAATGTGAGCGCTTTTTGATGGAGTGGTTATTTCGATATACCACTGGCCGCAGTGATTTGGAATGGGAAGAGCAGGCTCGTTATCCCTTGCGGCAAGCAAAAGTCACCGTTAATGAGCATCCCGATAAGCCCGGCCAATATTTTTGTGTAATCCATCTAGTTCCTCAGTATCAAGTTGATAATATGGTTTCTGAGCTTGAGTTGGTCACAGAACTCCTACAAAAAAGTTAATATTGGGCCGCTCTATGAAAAGTTCCGATAAAAAAGAAATAAGGCCCTCTATTCTTGATCGTTTAATCGATCATGAGCCTCATATTAATGTCGAAGCTATAGCGACACGATCGCATTATTTGCGTGAATTACGCACTAGCGTAAAACGAGATATCGAAAACTTACTGAATACCCGCTATCGAATGGTCTCCCCTCCGAGTCACTTAACGCAGCTGGATAAATCATTGCTCAATTATGGATTGCCGGATCTATCGACTGTAAATATGTTGGATCTAGATAAGAGACGGGAGTTTATTAAACAATTAGAAAATACGCTTACACAGTATGAACCGCGATTTAAATCTATCCGTATTCAATACGTAGAAAATAAAGAGAATACTGATCGTTCGTTGCGGTTTCGAATTAACGCTACTTTGTATGCGGATCCTGCCCCTGAAGTTATTGTTTTTGATTCAATACTTGATCCGGTGTTTCGCACAGTAAAAGTGAAGGAGTCACCTTATGGCTGATGAAATCTTAGCCTATTATGAAAAAGAGCTGGCTTACATACGTCAGCAGGGAGCTCGATTTGCCGAAGAGCATCCTAAAATTGCCGGCCGGCTAGGCATTAGCGCCGATGTTATCGAAGATCCGCATGTATCAAGACTCATCGAAGGCGTCGCTTATTTAAATGCGCGTTTACATCACAAATTAGACGATGATTTCTCGGAAATTAGTGATGCGCTATTAAACGTGGTTTATCCCCATTATCAAAAGCCTATACCTTCATGCTCAATCGTACAATTTGTGCCTCATGAGGGTCAGCTACAGGCCAAATATAAAGTTCCCGCAAGAACTCTCCTTGAAACCCCACAATTTCAAGGAGAAAAGTGTCGATTTACGACTGTCTATGAGACAGAGTTACTGCCAGTCACCGTGCAAGAAGCAAAAATGTTAGGGCGTCCTTTTGCTACGCCGGGTGCAAATCAAGTGCGCGGTGCGAATAGTGTTTTACATTTACGACTTAAAACATTTGATAATACGATTAAAATCGGTGAATTTAGTCCTGATTGTTTTCGCTTCTTTTTAAAGGGGCAAGATCAGTATGTAAATCCACTGTATGAGCTTTTGTTAAACGAAACACTAAGCGTGGTATTGGCTAAAACAGGCGCTGACGTTACGCCACAATATCTTCCTAAGAACTCTATTGCACCTGTGGGCTTTAATGAGTCCGAGGGGTTATTCCCTTATCCAGCAAGCTCTTCCGTAGGCTATCGCCTACTGAGCGAATTTTTCAGTTTTCCCGAAAAGTTTTTATTCTTTGATATCAATGGTTGTCGTGATTACTTAAAAGATTATCAAGAAGAGCTTAATATTTATATTTATTTAAAGTCCACATCTAGCGACTTAGAAAGACACTTAAGTTCAGCCAACTTTTTATTAGGTTGTACACCCGCTGTTAATTTATTTCCTCATCAAGTCGAACCCATTCAAGTTAATCATAAGACTACGGAATATCCTGTTATTCCTGATGTAAGACGTCCGACCGGTTATGAGGTGTATTCAATTGATGAAGTTGTGGGTTTGAGTTCTACTGGGGTTAAGCATAAATTCCCGCCCTTGTATGGCTTAAAGCATCAGCAAATTGATCTTAAACACCAATCTTATTGGTCTATGCATCGTCGCCACGCGAAACAAGGCTTAGGTTTACGAGATGAGGCTACTGATGTTTATCTCTCATTGGCGGATTTAAATTTAAACCCCAATCTTCCTAGTGATAAAACACTTTTAATTAAAGCAACCTGCAGCAACCGTAATTTGCCTGAAAAATTACCCTTCAATGCTGATCAGCCAGTTTTACAATGTGTTGAAGGTTCGCCGCCGTGTAGACGGATTAAATGCTTAACCCAGCCCACTCGATCACTTCGGCCGCCCATGGGCAATGGCGCACGCTGGCGATTAATTTCACATCTAAATCTGAATCAGCTTTCTTTAATGGGTACTGGTGATGCATTAGAGGCATTAAAAGAAATTTTACGACTGTATGATTTTAAAGATTCACCGACGACTCGCGCTATCATCGACTCTTTAACTGACCTGAGTATTCGTCCCGCCAGCGCCCCTATCACCATTGATGGGAAAATTGCGATGTGTCGCGGTTTTGAAATTAATGTGACTATTGATGATTCTCAGCTTTCAGGAAGTAGCAGTTATTTATTAGTGACGCTACTTGAATACTTTTTTGCACTTTACTGCTCGATGAACTCATTTACTCGGTTAATTGCTAAAAGAAAAAATAAAGAAGGATTTTTAAAAAAATGCAGCCCAAGATCCGGCGAAAAAGTCATTCTTTAATAGATTCGCTAAAAGCGCGCCCTCAAGATTATGAATTTGTTCAGACAGTTCGAATCATTGAGCGATTAGACTCGTCTAAAAAAAACTCACATCAATGGGGGCGAGGTTTTATTGGGAAGTTTAATTCACCCGCTCAGGAGTCAATTCGATTTACCAGTAAGCCAACACTGGCTTACGTAGAAAGCGATGTGCAACAACGGCCTTATGTTATTTCCGACAAAGGCAATTATAAAATCCAGTTTAATGGTTTAGGGCTGCTGGGTAGCTCGGGCGTGCTTCCCTATCATTACACCGAGCTGTTACTGCAAAGACAAAAACAAAAAGACGATGCTTTATTGCATTTTATTGATATGTTAAATCATCGTTTTTCGTCATTGTTATACCGAGCAAGTACCAAATACTCAATTCCGGTTAATCTTGAGCAATCAACAGACGAGAATGCAGCCGATAATTTTTCTAAAGGCGCTACTCAAGCGTTATTGTCTTTAATTGGTTTAGGCACCTCTAGACTTCAAAATAGACTAAACGTGCATGATCATTCGCTCATTTATTACAGTGGTTTATTTGTTAGTAGAATAAGAAATGCCGAAGGGTTAAAAACTTTATTATCAGATTATTTTGATCTCAATGTGCGTATAGAGCAATTCATTGGGCAATGGCAAGATTTAATAGGTGATGTGAAAACTCGAATGAGTGACAAAGAGCACCCGAAAGGGCAAAACGCGCAATTAGGGCTCTCGGCCATGTTGGGCGCACGCGCTTGGATCGCTCAATCGAAAATTCGTATTGTGATAGGCCCATTAGATAAAGAAAAAATAAATTTATTTGCGCCGGGTACCACAACTTTTGAGACTATGAATCAATTGGTTCAGTTTTATTTAGGTGTAGAACAAGATTACGAATTTATTATGGAGGTTAGTCGTAAAGATCTCCCGAGTAAGCTCTTATTAAATAAACATAACTCACCCATTATGGGGTGGAATGCTTGGATGGGTCGCTCCGACGTTAAAGACTCTACAGGCGATAACGAAATTGTCAGAATTAAAATATCTGCAAGACGCAATTAATAATTTACTACGTTAAGGAATAACCATGATTACGCTTGATTTAAAATCGCTTGTTGTAAAATTAAATGATGTTTGTCGTAATGCATTAGAAGATGCTGCAGGTCTTTGTCTATCAAGAACGCATTACAATGTCGAGATTGAGCACTGGCTATTAAAAATATTGTCTAGTCAAAATACAGATATCAATCTTATTTTGTCAAAATTCGACATTAATTCTACCAATGTTATTACACATTTAAACCGAGAGCTCGATCATCTTCGTAGCGGCAACTCTCGCTCTCCAGCACTATCTCCCACAATTGTTGATTTAGTGAAAAACGCGTGGATGCTTGCATCGGTCGAATATAAGCATCAACAAATTACAAGTGCGCATTTATTGGGCGCCTTGTTACTTGATGAAACCTTGCGCCGCTCAACCGATATTGTGAATGGAGAGCTGCGTAAAATTAATCCTGAAGCATTGCGTGAATTTATCGGATCTGTTGTGGGGCATACCGCAGAATCGAGTCATGCATCTCATGCGTCTGAAACAAAAAGCGCAGATGATAGTGAAATTGCTTCACCTAGCAATACCCCATTTCTTGATAAATATACGGTCAACCTGACCGACGCGGCAAAAAAAGGAAAAATAGATAAAGTTTTGGGACGCGATCAAGAAGTTAGGCAGATCATTGATATATTAATTCGTCGTCGACAAAATAATCCGATTTTAACGGGTGAAGCGGGCGTCGGTAAAACCGCAGTGGTCGAAGGTTTTGCGCTACGAATTGCCGAAGGTGATGTGCCCGATCAGCTAAAAAATGTAACGATTCGCAGTTTAGATCTAGGCCTATTGCAAGCCGGTGCAAGTGTTAAGGGTGAATTCGAAAATCGTCTTAAGTCGGTTATTGCAGAAGTAAAGTCTTCTTTAGAGCCCATCATTATGTTTATTGATGAGGCTCATACATTAATTGGTGCAGGTGGAAAAGAAGGCCAAGGCGATGCGGCTAACTTATTAAAGCCCGCTTTGGCTCGGGGTGAATTACGGACAATTGCCGCAACAACCTGGGCCGAATATAAAAAATATTTCGAACGCGATCCTGCATTAACGCGTCGTTTTCAAGTGGTTAAAGTGGATGAACCGACAGAAGCCAGCGCGATTAACATGATGCGAGCGATTGCTCCCATGCTTGAAAAACATCATGGCGTACGCATCCTTGACGAAGCCGTGGTTGAGTCGGTGAAGCTATCCAGCCGATATATTACCGCACGTCAATTGCCCGATAAATCCGTCAGCCTTTTAGACACTGCTTGTGCTCGCGTTGCTTTAAGCCAGAGTGCAACTCCCGCGCCGATTGATGATACACGTCGACAAATCGTTCAATGCCAATCGATTATTGAGTCTTTAGGCAGAGAGAATGCAGCCCATGGCAATTACGAGCAAGAAATTCAAGAACAAAAAGAATTGAAAGAAAAGCTGCTTGGGACCTTATCAGAGCAAGAAGCTCAATGGCAGGCCGAGCGTCAACTGGTAGCCTCGATTCGGGAGTTACAGCAATCCATTGATAGCTCTTTTACAACAGAAAAACAGGCACCTCTTGATGAGGATTTACGTAAAAATCTACAAGAGCAGCGTCAAGCACTTGCCGACATTCAAAAAGACTCGCCGCTGATACAGGTTAACGTCGATAGCCAAGCGATTGCAGAGGTGGTCGCCAACTGGACGGGTATTCCTGTTGGAAAGATGATGTCAGATGAAATTCAATCCATTCTTAATTTAAAAAGTACACTGGCGAATCGTGTTATTGGTCAAGACCATGCACTCGAAGCTATCGCGCAGTCGATTCGGACCTCTCGTGCGGGCCTTACCGATCCGAGAAAACCTATCGGTGTATTCTTTATGGTTGGGCCAAGCGGTGTAGGAAAAACCGAAACTGCGCTAAGTCTTGCCGATAGTCTTTACGGTGGTGAGCAAAACATTACCGTCATCAATATGTCAGAATTTAAAGAAGAGCATAAAGTTTCTATGCTATTAGGTTCGCCGCCGGGCTACGTTGGCTACGGTGAGGGTGGTGTTCTTACCGAGGCGGTAAGACGTAAACCTTATAGCGTTATTCTTCTCGATGAAATGGAAAAAGCGCATCCGGGCGTTCAAGATGTTTTTTATAATTTGTTCGATAAGGGAACGATTAAAGATGGTGAGGGGCGCGATATTGATTTTCGCAATACGGTCATCATCATGACATCCAACGCGGCAGAAGAGCATATAAGAGCCATGTGTGCCTCTCAAGAAATGCGCCCTGAGCCGGAAGTGTTAATGGATAACTTCCGCCCACAATTATTGCGTTATTTCAAGCCTGCTTTCGTGGGCCGCACCACGGTTATTCCTTATTATCCATTGGCAGATGAGGATCTTCATAAAATCTGCAAACTCAATATGACGCGAATCAGTAAACGCGTAAAAGAGTCTTACAATGCCGAATTTACTTATTCTGATGATGTGTTGGTGCATATCTTAGCGCGCAGTCAGGAAGTGGATACCGGCGCGCGAAATATTGAGAACATTTTAACGCAAACACTTTTGCCTGCTTTGGCCTCTGAGTGTTTAGCCAAAATGGCTCAAGGTTTACCCATTCAAAAAATTGCGGTTGGTGTTTGTGAAGAAGGACATTTCACTTACGAAATCGCTTGATCTTTGATCTTGTAGGGGGCTTGTCCCCCTGCTAAAGAACGTCAGAATTTTATGAAAATCTATCAAAAGTTTTCGATAATGGGTGTTATTTTTTGGCTAGCTTTAGGACTTTTTATTAGTTTTGATTCCGCTGCTGCCAAGCTGCCAAAAGAA
>CANRJX010000097.1 GCA_947631095.1 uncultured Wohlfahrtiimonas sp. | reverse complement strand
TTTTTGTCTAAGATTAGCCCTTTCGTTTAATCATCATGATCGAGAGGGCAAAATGGCTAAAGCTGATGCAATCTATCATAACGCTGTTATTTATAGTGTTAATGAAAATAATCAAATATATAGCACTATGGCAGTTCGCCATGGAATGATCATTGCAATGGGAAATGATGAGATCATCCCGTTGTATCAAGATGCAGCAACAGAATTGATTGATCTTTCTCAGCAGTTTGTCATGCCGGGTTTAATTGATGCACATTTGCATCCATTTTGGGGTGCTTCACAATCCTTGAGCTGCGATTTGAAGCATCAAGCTTTGACTAAAGATCAAGTGATCGAAACGATTTCATCTTATGCACAGCACTATATGGCAGAACATGACAATGGCTGGATCGTTGTGCGAGGTTGGATGCAGCCTGATATGTTGCCCGTCGGCAGTGAATTGATTAAAGAAGATCTAGATGCCATCACGCAAGATTATCCGATCATTGTTTTCTCGAATGATTGCCATTTGTTGGTATGCAATACATTAGCCTTATCCTCTTTTAAAACGGTGGAAATTCCAGAGGCTGCGATTGCTCAAGGCATTTTAGAAGATGGCCCTGCCATGCAAGCATTTGATGAAATCACAAGATATTCAGAAGATTATGCCTTGAAAGTTGCAAAAAAGGCGCAATCCTTATTGAATCAGCAAGGTGTCACAACTGTGATGGATGCACGAGCTGATGCTGTGACATTTCAAGCATTTCAAACCTTAGCCACAGATGGTGAGTTGACGTTGCGAGTATTGGGTGCAAAAGAGATTCCAGCCAAAACTTTTGCAACAGTAGAGATGATTCCTGGTGCGATCACAGAAACTCAAGCATTTATGGCGGTATTTTCATGCGAGCAAACTGCATTGCAGCCCACAACAACGATTTCTCACATTAAGTTTTTCATTGATGGTGTATTACAAGCGCCGCTGCATACTGCGCTATTGAGGCAGCCTTATCATTTATCTGGCGAAGCTCAGTATGGCGATTGTTATTATGATAAAGCTTTATTGACGGAGTTATTGAGCCAAACGAATGAATTGGGTTGGCATCCACATATGCATACAGTGGGAGATGCGGCGATTGATTTTGCATTGGATTGTATTGAAGGCTCACAAAAAGAATCCCCAAATGCAGCAGTCAAAGCAGGATTTGCACACAATGAATTAACGGTGCCAGAACATTATCCTAGATTTAAACAACTCAATGTGATTGCGACACAATCTCTTCAATGGGGCGCAATGTGCGGAGAAACACAAGCGACATTTGAAGCGCTTTTAGGTAAAGAACGCATTCAATATTTTGAATGTGCTGGGCGCTTTTATGATGCAGGTGTTCGTGTTGCTTATGGTAGTGATTGGCCCATTGATCACTTGGATTTATGGGGGCACTTTCAATTGGGAATGAATCGACAGTTAATGGATGAGGCTTTTAAACATAACAATGATCGAGATTTAACGATGCAGGAAGTTCTACGTTCCGTAACGATTGATGCCGCTTATATGCTGGATCAAGAGCAAAACATTGGGTCGTTAGAAGCAGGTAAGTTCGCTGATTTTATTGTATTGAACCACAATCCATTTGAATTGGATCGTAAGGAAATTCATAAGGTTAGAGCAATGCAGGTTTATTTAGGTGGAAATTTGATAAAAAAGTTATAGAAATGCTTGACAGATCGTAAAAAAAATATAAAATGAGCACCTCACTTGCCGGAGTGGTGGAATGGTAGACACGGAGGATTCAAAATCCTCTGCCTTTAAAAGCGTGAGAGTTCGAGTCTCTCCTTCGGTACCAAACAAAAGCTCCAAAGCCCGCTAAACAGCGGGCTTTTTTGCGTCTGGACGTTCATTAGTACAAAAAACAGTACAAAAAAGTGTCTAGTTATTGATCACCTATGTTTTTGGTGGTTTATTTTTGATTGAAAACTGTCTTTAAAAACAAAAGAATTAGTTGAAAAATATCTAATATGCATCGGAAAGTCATTACAGTCTTACAAAGACTGTTTTTACTATATAACCTGCTAATTAATATATGATTTTTCTGTTAGAAAATTTTATTACAACTCATTACATTGTTAGAAAATATACATAACACCATGGGTTTTATTTTTATTTTAAAATCAATACTGTAAGAAAATATGTAATATTTGTCAGATGATGTTAGAAAAACTTATTACAATCTAAGTTATTATAAATCAAGTAGTTAAGATGGTGTTTATAGTGCTGTTAGATTGTAATGAGTTTCCGATGAGTATATTAAATTTTTATTTATTGAAAAATTCGGTACTTTTTTTACTGCGAATTTTATCGCTCATATAATCATTGATCTGTTTGATTGCTGTTACAGCACAATAAACATTGATTTTAGCATCTAAAAATTCAGCTTCACTCATATTTTGTTCTATGATCATTTCTTTTAGCTTTGCATGCATTGAAAGCTTTGTTAACCAGTCATAGTTATTCGGAATTTCTATTGAAGGAATAGAAGCTATTTGGGGATCAAACGAAGCTTCTTTTAGTTGATTTGGTGATTCTATAATGATCTTGTCCATTGTTCTTGAGTTGATCTTTTTAAAGCGGTTGTAGGCTTGCCAAAATGAATTGTAGTTAAGGTTTAATCCAGTATCTTTTTGCAGAGCTTCACTAATTTCACTGAGGTGAAATATTTTAGTTAGCTCCTCTAATTCTGTTACAGACGATCGCACGAAATAAGAATATTTCACTTTTTCATTCTTCAGACTATGCATTAAAGTATTTAGAATTTTTGAATAATTTTGATGATCTTTCATGGAACTTCTCATTAAATATGTCTATGAATTTCTATTTTACTTATTTTGTCAATTATTTGAAGGTTTTTTGTCAATAAGCAAGTCATTCTGTTGGTTATTTGAAGGTTTTTTGTCGATTATTTTTATTTTTGTAGATTATCTGTCGGTTATTTGTCAATTTTTGCAGATGGAAAGATAGATGACAATTAAAGAGGAGGCACGATAGCGACTGTATACAAAATGCTTCGCATTCTGATCTTGTCGCCAGTGCTTAGGGAAAACTCCCTAAGACCCTTAAGAAAAAAATCTAACGATTTTACACATAGATATTCTGTGTAATTACTTATTAGATTCGGGATAGAATTTTTTCATTTTTTGTTGAATATTTGTAATAGAAGATTGTTCTTGTTGGTGAGTTTGTTTATATAGTTTTTTTAATATGATGGCCATTAGTATGGATAGGCAAGCAATGACAAAAATAATCCATGATGTGGCAAGAGAAGAGAGAATTATTATTAAGGATGAGATTAATAGTAATGCAGTTACAAACATACTCACTAGAATATGAATTTTGTATTGTGAGTATATATTTTGATTTACTCCTTTTTTGACATCACGATTAATATCATCGGGAGTTCTTTTTTCGTCGTGGTTCATCATTTATGAGTCCTTACCAAGCTTAGTATTAAGTACTTGAATAGCTGCTTTTTGTAGAGAGGGATTAGCATTGTTAAATAAACTAAGTATTTCTGAGTGTTCTTTAGAAATGATAGAGGATGAAGAAATACCTGTAATAATATATTGCACATCACAACCCAGCTCTGCAATGTTTTGTAGATACTTAAGGTCTGGATAACGCTCACTTTTTTCATAATTTATTTGTGATTTTTTGCTGACACCTGCAATAGCACCAAAAACTTCTTGTGAAAGTTTTATTTTATTTCGTTCTTCTTTTAGTCGATCACCAAACATTGTTCACCATAAATTGAGTTGACAGGTGAACAAATGTTCACTATTATCATATCTAAATGAGTAGCTATTATAGTGAATAGCTAGAATTAAAGGTAAATTTTATATGATACAGAAGATTAATCCAATTAAGAGAACTGAAGTTGTTAATGTTCGGTTCTTACCAGAAGAGATTCAAGTACTCAGAGAAGAGGCACAGTCTAAGAATATCCCTTTATCAACTTATTGTTATTTGATTATAAAAAATGCAATAGATGAAAATAGTAAGTAATTACACCTGAGCTAAAAACCCCTAAATTTTTACATATTGAAATGAATAGCTTTTATTAGTTAGGGGATCGTTTTATCTAAATTTTATGAATCAATTACTGAACCTTTGGTTTTAGTGATTACGGGATTCTTTTGCCTGAAATATAGGAAAATTCATGTCAGAGAAAAAAGAGCGACATAACAAACAACATAATCCAGAGCTATTAGCTAATACGGCTTTGGTGAAGAAAAGTTTTAAAAAATGGCAATCAAATACTTCAGGCTCAGCTTTTTATGTGATGGTTAGTTACAAAACTTATTGGTGTGCTGTCGATGATACTAAGTTAAAAATCTATGACTCTACAATTGATTTAAATACGTTTACGAAACATATTGCATTGGCTGAGATAGCCAATTGCTCTATTACAATTTTATATTCACAAGTGGAATCAGGATCAGAAGAATGTATTTACTATTTAGAGATTGCTCAATCTAAGACGAAGAGAGCAAAAAGTGCTTTTACTGCAAAGCAGTTGGCTAGTAAATCAGATTTTAAACAAAAGGTTATGGCAACGCTTTCAGGGGCTATTTACACAGGTAATACAGATCAATTAAATAATATCTTTCTAGATCAAGCACCGCTAGCAAAAATAATAAAAACCATACCTTATACAGGTTATTTTTCTGATTTTCAGGCATATATTTACCATGACTATGCGGTTTATCAAGACAAAATATATCAAAAAAATACGGATGATTTCTTTGAACTACCTAATGGCTATGTCAAAAGTACTTTTGAGCTATCTAATTTCAATCCAAGCATTGATTATCAAAATGATTGGTTAGACGCATTTATCGAGGTTTTTGGTGATAAAGGTCTAGTTGCTTTAGCTTACTGGCTGCTTTCGTTATTTGCTGAACAAATACGCTTTAAATATGGCATGTTTCCTTTTTTAGAAGCAACGGGCGAAGCAGGTGCAGGTAAATCGCTGTTATTAGAATTTTTATGGGCATTGGTTGGTCGTTCATCCTATGAAGGGATTAACCCAACAACATCCACTAGAGTGGGTCGATCCCGAACATTGGCACAAGTTTCCAATTTACCTGTTGTATTTATTGAAGGCGATATCAATGATCCGAGCAATGGGAGCAATCATAAGCAGAAAAATTTTAGCCCAGAAGAGTTAAAGCCATTGTTTAACGGACGTTCGCCCCGTGTTAAGGCTTTCAAAGATCATACAAATATTACAGATGATGAGCCTTTTAAAGGATCTGTAGTAATTTCTCAAAATCAGAAAGTGTCAGGCTCTGAAGCTATTTTATCTCGTTTGATCTATTTGCACTTTGATCGCTCACAGCACAATGCACAATCACGAGAAGCCGCTAGTTACTTAGCACGTTTACCTGTAGATCAAGTATCAGGGTTTCTATTCCATGCATTGATGCATGAACAGATCATTATGAATGTTGTTGATCAAACCTTTCAGGGTAATCGTGATCATATTATGACTTTAAATGGTGTGAAGATGGAACGTATTGGTTCTACTCATGGATTGATGTTGTCAGGTGTTCAAGCGCTATCTGAGATATTGCCCATTACTGATAATGCTCAACAAAAAGTTATGAAATTCATTGATCAACTTGCCATAGAGCGAGAGCGTGATCTTGTAAGTGATCATCCAGCATTAGATCAATTTTGGGATGTGTACGAATACTTTGAAGGTTTAACGCAAACCAATACAGCTTATAAGCTCAACCATTCACCTAATGATGATGAGATAGCCATTAACCTAAATGAATTTTTTGCTCATGCAAGGCTTAACAGTCAATCGCTTGAGGATATTAAATTAGTTAAGCAAGTCATTGAAAAATCAGTGAGACACCAATTTGTCGCAGTCAAAACAGTTCGCAGTTTAATCGCATCAAAGCCGATGCATTGTTATGTATTTAAAAAGAGAGGATAGCCATGAGTCAAAACTTATTAACCATTGCTGATTTAGCCGAAAAATTCAAATTTTCGGTAGGACATATCAAGCAACAAATTATCAAGATAGAAGGTTTTCCAGATCCTATTCGATTTAGTTATCGAGGTGATCCTAGATGGATCGAAGCAGATATTGACACTTTTATTGAAAATCAAAGAAACAACACATATTAACTTTAATTAAGGAGAAAATTTTATGGGAAGCATTACTAAAAGAGGGAAAAAATATTTAGCTCGAGCGCAATATACAAGAAACTATGTACCTGAAAATTCGAGTAAAGTTTTTGATAATAAATTAGATGCACTGATGTGGATTGAACGTACTGAAAAGTCAATGCGATTAGGTAAAAGCCAATCTATAGATACAACAAAAAGGCTTAAAGATGCTGTTATTCGGTATCGAGATGAAATTTCACCAACAAAAAAGGGAAGAGATTATGAAGTGAAAAAGTTGAATCACTTTTTAAGAATGAAATCATTTCCTTCTACTACGCCATTGCATATGCTGATTACAAGAGATATTGCGACATGGCGCAATAGTCGTAATATTTCAAACTCATCCAAAAATCGTGAAGTGTCATTATTGAGTGCGGTATTTGAAGTGGCGAGAGTAGAGTGGAACTGGATGGAAAAAAATCCTACTCGAGATCTCAAAAGATTACCACCGCCACCACCAAGAAATAGACGTATATCTGATTTTGAAATTAAGTTGCTGTTGGAAAATTTAGAGTTTGATGATCAACCACCAACGATGCAAAAGCATAAAGTAGGGCTAATATTTTCATTAGCTTTAGAAACAGCAATGCGACAATCTGAAATATCCACATTAGATTGGTCGCAAGTATCAATAAAAGAACGATCAGTGACATTGTTAGAAACAAAAAATGGAGATAGAAGGCAAGTGCCATTATCTAAAAGAGCACAGTCTTTATTTCAATTGATGAGTCCTAAAAATCATGGAGTTATTTTTGATGTTACAGCTGCGACTGTCAGTACTATGTTCAGAAGAGCAGTTAAAGAATGTAGTATTTTAGATTTAACATTTCATGATTCACGACATGAAGCATGTACACGATTAGCCCAAAAATTAGCAGTATTGGATCTTGCTAAAATGATTGGGCATCGTGATACAAAATCATTAATGATCTACTACAATCCAACTATTGCGGAATTGGCGGATAGGTTGGGGTAAGCTCGCTGATTAGTGAGCGCTACTCAAATATTGCTGATTTTGGTATGATCATGGATTATTTCTACTGAATCATACTGTATAGGGAAGCATATAATGACTAGCGCTCAACAACGTCAAGAATTACAACGCCGTATTTGGCAAATCGCAGGTGAAGTAAGAGGCTCTGTTGATGGTTGGGATTTTAAACAGTATGTTCTAGGTGCTTTATTCTATCGTTTCATCAGTGAAAATTTTTCAATTTATATTGAAGCAGGTGATGAAAGCATTAAATATGCAGAAATGCCTGATTCAGTTATTACAGATGCAATTAAAGAAGATGCCATTAGAACCAAAGGCTACTTCATTTATCCAAGTCAATTATTTGCTAATGTTGCAGGTAATGCCAATACTAATGATCATCTGAATACGGATTTAGCTGAGATTTTTGCAAGCATTGAAAGCTCAGCCATTGGTTTTCCATCAGAAGATGATATTAAAGGATTGTTTGCTGACTTTGATACCACAAGCAATCGTTTGG
>CANRJX010000096.1 GCA_947631095.1 uncultured Wohlfahrtiimonas sp. | reverse complement strand
CTACCTCAACTCAATTGAGGCACCTTAAATAATGAATAAAGGAGGGTGTTCATGGAATACTACGTGGCGCAACGTAATGCGCGAGAGTGAGGCAAATATAGATTTATTGATATATGCAGTAGACCCTAGAATTCGATGAAGCCTGTGAATTATACAGATTTTTTTAAAAGTTGGTAGGTTTATATTAATTCAATCTCAGATTTTCTACGTGACTATAGCGTTATGCAGGGATTTTGGATAAAAAATATTTTATGCTGATCTATATCTGTACATTTGTTTGAAGATTATTTTTATAAATATTATTTAATAATTTTATTAATTAATATTTATAATATTTTATTTTAAATATTAATTAAATAATTATCTGATTTCTATGATTTGCGCTGTTGCTGTATTCAAGATATTCTCTATGATTCTTAATCAGTTATGGATTAATTATTATGACAAGAAAAGTATTTACTTCACCAAAAGTATCGTCATCTGGCCCATATTCTCATGCAGTGGATGCAGGTGATTTTTATTATTTTTCAGGCCAAACTGCTAGAAATGGCGTTGAGCCATTAACAGAACAAAATCCTAGCATCGCATTGCAAACTGAAAAATGTTTTGAAAATCTACAATATGTTATGGATGAAGTTGGTGTATCAATGAATGATGTCGTTAAGGTTAATGTTTATTTAACTGGCATGAAGCATTTTGCAGAAATGAATGACGTTTATAAAATTAAATTCGCAGAACCCTATCCAGCGCGCACTTGTGTAGCCGTTTTAGAGTTGCCACTCGGTGCAGATGTTGAAATAGAAGTGATTGTTAAAAAACCTTAATTGAGTATGTATGATAAAAAAAGCGCTCCGGAGAGCGCTTTTTTTATAAGCCGATGCCAGCGAGATGCAATAGATAAAGCATACAAGGAATGGTAATTAATGAACCAAATACTGAGATGATTGTTATGGCGATGCCAAAGTTAACATCAGCATTGTAACGTTGGAATAGTATTGAGGCTAAGGTGAAAGTCGGCATTGTTGTTTGAATCAACACGACTTTTAAAACCATTGATTCGATGGGCAAAAGAATAATGATAAAAAATGCTAATAATGGAAAAGCAATGATTTTAAAAATTACGCCCAAAGTAACACGCTTCATATCTATTTTATGAATGACTTTCCATAAATCAGGCACCAATAGTCCGATATAAATCATTCCTAAAGGACTTGCGATAGCGGCTAATGTTTTCGTTAATTGTTTTAAAGTCTCATGTGCTTCAAACTGCATAAAGCCTAAGGTTAAGCTAATAACAATTGCCAATAATGGGATATTAATCATTGCGGCAAGATTGCGTAATCTAAAACCTTTATCTTTTTGTAATAAATAAACACAAAGTGTCCAAATGACAAAATCTAGCCCTGCATCAAAGATTGCTGC
The DNA here is from genome assembly GCA_947631095.1 of uncultured Wohlfahrtiimonas sp. GTDB lineage: Bacteria > Pseudomonadota > Gammaproteobacteria > Cardiobacteriales > Wohlfahrtiimonadaceae > Wohlfahrtiimonas. Next base: position 6,422 of record CANRJX010000096.1, on the reverse strand, counting down.
GAGTAACGCACCTTGTGCACCTAATAAAACATAGCATAACGGTATTCCTATAAATGCCGTATTGCCTAATGATGCTGCAATTGCTACTTCACTAGCTTCTTTATCTTTGAATTTGAAGTGTTTTTTTGTAAGATAACGCATCACAAAAATGCCCATCGTATTGAGGGAAATGGACAAGATAAACGTCATGAAAATTTGTTTCATAATCGTTGCATCTAGTTCAAAATTAAAAACACTAGATAAAACGATCGAGGGTAAACCGACATTAACGATAAGAGCGACAACTAATCGTTGTGATTCGATGGTTAAACCGTACGCTCTGCGTAATAAAATCCCAACAACCATCATTGCACCCATGACGGCAACAGAAGTTAAAGTAGTAAAAAAAATCATTGCAGCACTCGATAAAATAATTCTATGGAGCTTATCAATATAGCACTAGTTTTTAATATAAATAGTTGTCGGTATAACTATATTTTATCTTTTATTTTTCAGTATTTTTAATACAGTTAAAGCTGTCAATAATCCACCTAAGCCGATTAAAAATAGACTGATTGCATTCACTAAAATATCCATTCGATTATTAGTCGAGATTGCTATCGCAGCTTCTTGTGCATTCATTGCTTGCTGTGCAATTTCAGTATTATCACCACCAAAATTAATAAAATTCAAAATAATACCGATGGCTAAAATAACAATGCTAATAGTTAATAATACTTTTTCTTTATTCATAATAAACTCAAGCTTAATAATCGATAAAAAAGCCCTGACAAGCAGGGCTTTTTTAATCATATACAGATAAAATGTTATTAGTTTTTGTAAACAGGGAACTTACGGCAAAGTGCTGTTACGTTTTCAGCAACGCGTGCAGCCAATGCTTCATCATCCAAGTTTTCTAAAACATCACACATCCAGTTTGCTAACAATTCAGATTCGGCTTCTTTGAAACCACGAGTTGTGATTGCAGGTGTACCAACACGGATACCTGAAGTTACAAATGGAGATTGTGGATCATTTGGTACAGTATTTTTGTTCACAGTAATGTTCGCTTTACCCAATGCAGCATCAGCAGCTTTACCAGTGATGCCGTGGCTCACTAAGTTCACTAAGAATAAGTGATCTTCTGTACCGTTAGATACGATGTCAAAACCACGTGATTGGAATACTTTAACCATTGCTTTAGCATTTTTGATCACTTGTGTTTGGTATTCAACAAACTCAGGTTGCATTGCTTCTAATAATGCCACTGCTTTAGCAGCAATGACGTGCATTAAAGGACCACCTTGAATGCCAGGGAAGATTGCTGAGTTTAATTTTTTCTCTAAATCAGGGTTTGATTTAGCTAAAATAATGCCACCACGAGGGCCACGTAATGTTTTGTGCGTTGTTGTTGTGACAACATCAGCATATTCCATTGGGTTAGGATATAAACCAGCAGCCACTAAGCCTGCAACGTGAGCCATATCTACGAATAAATATGCGCCAACTTTATCAGCGATTTCACGGAAACGTTTGAAATCCAAAATTTGAGAATAAGCAGAGAAACCTGCAACAATCATTTTTGGTTTATGTTCTAGAGCTAATTTTTCTACTTCGTCATAATCGATTAAACCATCGTTATTTACGCCGTATTGAACTGCATTATAAGTACGACCAGAGAAGTTTACTTTAGCACCATGAGTTAAATGGCCACCGTGATCTAGGCTCATACCTAATACAGTATCGCCTGGTTCTACTAGTGCTAAATAAACAGCACCATTTGCTTGTGAGCCTGAATGAGGTTGTACGTTTGCGTAATCTGCGCCGAATAATTTTTTAGCGCGTTCAATCGCTAAACTTTCAACGATATCAACATATTCACAACCACCATAGTAACGCTTGTTAGGATAGCCTTCAGCGTACTTGTTTGTTAATTTAGAACCTTGTAGTTCCATAACCAATGGAGAACAATAGTTTTCAGATGCGATCAATTCAACGTGATCTTCTTGACGTTGATCTTCTTTTTTAACAGCGTCAAACAGTTCAGGATCAAATGAGTGTAACGTGAGATTTTCAAACATGATGATTTTCCTATAGAATAACCCAAGCAAAGGCAGTGGATATTGTAGAGTGTAAAGACAATTCATTCAACAACTCTACTGATATTTAAAGAAATTAGATTATTTACCCAAGATAAGGAAGGCATGATTATGACGATGAATAATAAAGATCATATGCGTTTTAATATGATAGAGCAGCAGATTCGTCCGTGGAATGTTTTAAATCAAAGAGTATTGAACGCATTTGATGTTATCAGTCGTGATGATTTTGTAAAAGATGAGCATAAGTTGTTAGCTTTTTCTGAAGTAAGAATACCTTTGGGTGGCAAAGATGAAATGCTTACACCAATGTTAGAAGGTCGTATTCTGCAAGAAGCTGCGATTGAGCCAGAAGATAAAGTGTTAGTTATTGGCACAGGCAGTGGTTTTTTAACGGCTTTGGCAGCAAGTTTGGGTGAATCTGTAACATCGATTGATGTTAATGCTGCTTATACTGAATATGCACAGAAAAATCTTGATCGTGCCAATATTACAAATGTGACATTAGCGACAAGTGATGTTGCTGATTTTGCAGTAGAAAAAAATAGCTATGATGTGATTATCATGACAGGTTCTGTGACTGAAGTACCTCAAAAATTAATTGATGGTTTAACCGCAGGCGGACGTTTATTCGCATTTGTTGGTCATCATGGTGAAACCGTTACAAGTGGTACAGTTTTTCAAAATCAATTAGGTGAAATTCGCCAAGATCCACGTTTTGAAGTGGAGTTAGAGCGTTTACATGGTTTTGAAGATCAACCAAAATTTGTATTTTAAATAAACGAATATGAGAATCCCATTCTGTTTTGTAGCAGAATGGGATTTCATTTTTTTGAAAATAAAGAATTATGACGCAATTTACGCAACAAAATTTTGAAGTCCGACCAATGGCGGAGTTTGCTGAAGAAGCATATCTAAATTATTCCATGTACGTAATTATGGATCGAGCATTGCCGCATATTGGTGATGGCTTGAAGCCTGTTCAGCGACGCATTATTTATGCGATGAGTGAATTGGGCTTATCATCGATCTCGAAGCATAAAAAATCTGCGCGTACAGTGGGAGATGTGATTGGTAAATATCATCCGCATGGTGACAGTGCCTGTTATGAAGCTTTAGTCTTAATGGCTCAGCCATTCTCTTATCGTTATCCATTGGTGGATGGGCAAGGAAACTTTGGTTCATTAGATAATCCAAAATCATTTGCTGCAATGCGTTATACAGAATCTAAACTGTCTAAATATGCAGACATTTTATTAAAAGAAACAAATGAAGCGACGGTTGATTGGCAACCAAACTTTGATGGTTCATTAGATGAACCTGTGCGTTTACCTGCAAGATTGCCAAATATATTATTAAATGGTGGCACAGGAATTGCGGTAGGGATGGCAACAGACATTCCACCACATAATTTGACGGAAGTTGCAAATGCAACATGCGCACTGATCGATCGACCAAACTTAACCTTAGAAGCGTTGATGCAATATGTGCCTGCTCCAGATTTTCCAACAGGCGGTGAAATTGTTAATACCAAAGAAGAGTTGGTAAAAATCTATACGCAAGGTACAGGATCTGTGCGTTTGCGCGCACGCTATATGATTGAAAATGGCAATATTGTGATTACTGAGTTGCCTTATCAAGTGTCAGGCGAGAAAATTCAGATCGATATTGCAAATCAGATTCATTCTAAAAAATTACCAATGATTGAAGATATTCGTGATGAATCTGATTATGAAAATCCTGTGCGCATCGTATTGATACCGAAGTCCAATCGGGTTGAATGTGATCGTGTTATGGATCACTTATTTGCAACGACGGATTTAGAAAAATCCATTCGTGTGAATTTAAACATGATTGGCTTAGACAATCGTCCACGCGTAAAAAACTTGCATCAAATTTTAACGGAATGGATTCAATTTAGAACTGAAACAGTTACAAGACGATTAACTCATCAATTAAGTAAAGTTGAAGCGCGCTTACATATTTTAGAAGCGATGATGACAGTTTATTTGAATCTAGATGAAGTTTTGCGCATCATTCGCTTTGAAGAAGAGCCAAAAGATGTATTGATGAGTACATTTAATCTTTCAGAAATTCAAGCAAATGCGATCTTAGAAACTAAATTGCGCCATTTAGCAAAACTTGAAGAGATGAAACTTCAAGCAGAGAAAGATGAGCTTTTACAAAAACAAACTGAATTAAAGCAATTATTAAGTGAACCTGAAAAATTACGCGCTTTGATTAAAAAAGAGATCAAAGAAGATCAAAAAATGTATGGTGATGCTCGCAGAACAGGTGTGACAGAAAAAGCACAAGCTGAAGCGATTGATGAAATTGAATTAGTTTCTTCAGAACCGATTACGATTGTATTATCAAAAATGGGCTGGGTTCGTGCAGCAAAAGGTCATGAGATTGATCCAACACAATTAAATTATCGCACTGGTGATGAGTACCTCACATCGGTATTGGGGCGTAATAATCAGCAAGCTGTATTCTTTGATAATGATGGACGAGCTTATAGTTTAGCAGCGCACACATTGCCATCCGCAAGAACCATGGGTGAGGCATTGAGTGGGCGATTTACCATCTCATCATCAACGCACATTAATCATATTTTGTGTGATCAAGAGGATAGTAAGTACCTATTAGCAGCAAGCAATGGCTATGGTTTTGTCGTTTCTTATGCTGAATTATTAAGTCGTCAAAAAGCAGGGAAAGCTATTGTTAATTTAGGTGATGCCACACTGTTTGAGCCACAAAAAGTTCATGTTGAACAAAAAACGTATTTGGCTGCTTATAGTGAAAAAGGGCGATTATTGATTACTGATTTAGCAGCATTGCCTGAGCTTGCAAAAGGTAAAGGAAATCAAATTATCGGAATTACAGGTGCAGCATTTAAGAATAAAGAGGATGCATTATCTGGAATTTTTATGATTAATGCGGAAGATACGTTACATCTTTATTTTGGTCGTTCAAAAATAGTTTTAAAACCAGCGGACTGGGAACAATTCATTGATGAGCGCGGTAAACGTGGCAAAGAAGTGAAAAAAGGTTCAAAAATCACACGATTAGAGATTGCGGTGAAAAATTAAGTTGCTATAATGTGACGCTTGCGTTTTTGACTGGTCGCGGTTGAAAACATTTTTATAATTAAAATTTTTGGAGTAACAAAATGAGTGAATTCGTATTTAAAGGAACTCTTCGTACTGATTTAGGGAAAGGAGCGAGCCGCCGCCTACGTCATACTGGAGAAATTCCTGCTGTAGTTTATGGTGCAGATAAAGAAGCTGTAAGCATTATTTTGAATCATAACGAAGTATTATCACAATTCCGTCATAATGAAGTTTATTCAAGCATCGTAACTGTAGAAATCGATGGTAAAGCTGAAAAAGCTGTGTTGCGTGATGTTCAACGTCATCCGTTCAAACCATTGATCACTCACTTGGACTTCTTGCGTGTTAAAGCTGGTGAAAAATTAAAATCAGCAGTTCCAGTAACTTTAGTAAATGCTGAAACAGCAGTTGGCGTAAAAATGGGTGGTATCTTAACTCACGCTTTAACAGCTGTTGAAGTTGAATGTTTACCAGCAGATTTACCACAAACAATCGAAGTTGATGTTGCTGAATTAGAAATCGGTTCACACATCACTGTTGCTGATTTAAAAGCACCAAAAGGTGTTGAAATCTTAACTAATGCAGAAGATCAAATCGCTGGTATCGTAGCTCCACGTGTAGCTGAAGAAACAGAAGAAGCTGCAGAGGCTACAGAAGAAGCGTAATTGTCTATGACAGCGTTGAAATTAATTGTCGGGCTGGGTAATCCTGGTCCCGAATATATCGAAACCCGCCACAATGCGGGTTTTTGGTTTATTGATGAAATTGCGACATCGCCATTATCTTATCAAAGCAAGTTTAAAGGCTTGGTGGGTGAGATGATCCAAGATGGTCGAAAAGTTTATTTATTAAAACCAGAGACATATATGAATAAAAGTGGAGAGTCAGTTTTGGCTTTGGCACACTTTTATAAAATTTTACCTGAAGAAATATTAGTGGTTCATGATGAATTGGATCTACCGCCTGGTGTTGTAAAATTGAAAGAAGGTGGTGGTCATGGTGGGCACAATGGTTTAAAAAGTATTGCATCTTGCTTAGGCTCTAATAATTTTAAGCGTTTAAGAATTGGTGTGGGTCACCCAGGTGATGCAAAATTAGTGGCAAATTATGTATTAAAGAAAGCGTCAGGTGCGGATCAAAAATTAATGGATGATTCCATTTGGGAAGCAAGACGATATCTTTCTTCTATGGTTGCTGGTGACTTTGAACCAGTGATGAATGAATTACATCG
>CANRJX010000095.1 GCA_947631095.1 uncultured Wohlfahrtiimonas sp. | reverse complement strand
TGGTTATACACAAAGCTGTTGCCTAAATCACCTTGAATGGCATTGACCAAAAATCGCCAATATTGCTGCCACAATGGTAAATCCAATCCTAGTTGCATGATTAACATTTCGCGGTCACGTTGGTCTGTATCAGGACCAATCAAAATATCTGCAGGATTACCAATTAAATGCAAACCAATGAACACAATCATCGTCATTAACAATACAATCAACATGGCTTGTGCGAAGCGTCTTATCACCCAGCCAATCATAAAACCCTCACAGAGTTAAAATCTGGTGATTCATCATCTTGTATTTGTAGTTTTTCTATCATAGAGTATTTACCAATTGCCTATTTAAACCATTTAATTAAATCTTCTAAAACTTTTCTCAAAGTTATAATATCTTAAAAACACATATTATCATACCTGAAATATATGCATTGTAGGTTTGGCAAATTACAAAGAATTTTGCAGACTGTCAATCTCTTTTTAAACCTGAAAGATATTTCAACTAGACTGACCCAATTTATTAAATTAGTAAACAAAAAAACCTCATAAAAGCATACTTTTATGAGGTTATGTGAAAAGTTTTTCAAATTAATGAATTGCTAATAATACCAATGATTTAGTGATATTATAACTTTTTTCAAAAGCAGTTAACGGCAAAAACTCAAAGCGTGAATGAAAATTCAAAGCACCTGTAAAATAATTCGGTGTAAATATTCCTCTTGCTGATAATGCAGATCCATCCGTACCACCGCGCATTGATATAATATTTACCGGAATATTATGCTTATCAAATGCTTGATAAAGTAAATCCAGTGCCGTTGTATCATCGCCCATTGCTTGTTTAATGTTGCTATAAACATCAGTAATAGAACATTTAACTGAGGCACGTGGATATCGATCTTGAATCAATCTAACAGCATCCAATACTTTTAATTTACGCTGTTCATAACTCTGTAAATCAAAATCTCTAATCGACATTTTCAAGCTTGCTTTACTCGCATTACCTGTAATGCTTGTAAAATAAAAATAGCCTTCGCGCTTTTCAGTATATTCTGGCGTTTCATGACGATCAAACTCACTGATCAAATCATGCGCCATCAATAAAGGATTAATTAAAACATTTTTAGCAGACATTGGATGTGTCGGCACACCAATAAACTCTAGATCTATCGATGCCGCATTAAAGGTTTCATAAACCAGTTCACCTTCTTCACAGCAATCAATTGTATAAGCAAAATCAACTTTAAACTTATCTAGATCAAGTAATTTTGCTCCCCTAAGCCCAATTTCTTCATCTGGCACAAAGGCAACATAAATATCACCGGTTTCTATATTATTCTGATGAATATCCGCCATAAGTTCCATCACACAAGTGACAGCTGCTTTATTGTCAGCACCTAATACGCTCGTACCATCACTAAAAATAATTTTTTCACCAATATAACGATCAGCTTCTGGATGTTCATTCGTTTTAAACCAAATATTTTCACTTTGATTTAAACAAAGATCTTGACCTTCATAAGTTAAAATTTGTGGTTGAATATGTGGTGACAATCCTACATCTACTGTATCTACATGAGCAATAAAACCAATGGTTTTACCTTTTTTAGTGCCTCTTTTCAGAGCAGTTAAAATCCCATGTTCATCAATTTCGATATTTTCTAAACCATATTGCTTTAACTCTTCTGCTAAAAAATTAACCATATCCCACTGCTCTTTTGTGCTTGGAACAGTTGGAGATGTTGCATTACTCTGGCTTGTAATCGCTAGGTATTGAAAAAACCTAGTTTGTAACTTAGTTTGTAATTCTGTCATATCAATGCGTGACCTTATTTGCTTGGAACTGGAATCATATAAGTGCTATCGAAACCTATAGGAATATTAAAAAACCAGAAAATATATAATGTTGCAGTTAAAACAATAAATAAGCCGATTGTATAAGGGATCATCATTGAACATAAAGTACCAATGCCTGTTTTACTGTAATATTTTTGGCAATATAAAATAATCAGCGGATAAAATGGAAACATTGGTGTACTAACATTCACAGCAGAATCACTAATTCTAAATGCAGCTTGCGTTAACTCAGGGGAAATACCAACAGCCATCAACATTGGGACTAATACAGGTGCCATAATTGCCCACTTCGATGTTGCAGACGTGATCATAATATTCACAATTCCTACCAAGACAATAACAGCAAAAATAGTCAATTCTGGTGGTATTGAAAGAGTGGTTAATAATTCAGCACCAGATAAAGCTAATAAGACACCCAAACCTGAATGATTAAATGAATACAAAAATTGTGCGGCAAAAAATGCAAATACGATAAATGGAATTAAAGATTTAGTGATATCTTCCATTGCTTTAGTAATGTCTCTTGACGACTTAAAATTACCTGAAATAAAACCATACACTAAACCTGGAACTGCAAAAAATATTAATAATAATGGCACAATAATTTGCATAATCGGTGCATCTGAACTCGTCATACTACCGCTAGGCGCACGTAAAATAGAATTTTCAGGCACAAGTAGAACGATTAATAAAATGACTAAACCTAATAGAGTTAACCCACCCCATTTAAATGCTTGATTATCAAGCGCTGTTGTTTGTGCTAACTGATCATCTGCATCAACAATATTTAAATCCATGGGACAGTTTTTATTTAACCAAGGTTCTACTATTTTTTCAGTTATATACCAACATATTAAAATAACGCCCACTGTACTTCCAAGGCTCACAAAATAGTTACACAAGACATTCACAACATAGCTAACATCCATTAAACGTGCTGCACTTTGTGTAAAACTTTGCATGATTGGATCAATTTTTGATGGGAAAAAACTTGCGCTAAAACCACCTGCTAAACCTGCAAAAGCAGTTGCAACACCAGCTAAAGGATGCCTGTTTTTTGCATAAAACATCAAGGCTGCAACAGGCATTAAAATAACATATGCAGAGTCTGAAACAACATGTGCAATAATCGCTACAAACACAACGGTTGGTGTCAAAAATCTTGGAGAGATGAATGAAAGCAATTTTTTTAAAGCCGTATTAACAAAACCACTTTTTTCGGCAATTCCTATGCCCAAAGTCGCAACAATAGTGATTCCTAAAGGTGGAAAGCTCATAAAGTTGCTAATTGAAGATGTTATAAATTTTAAAATCTCATGATAATTAAACATGTTTAAGACTACAATTTGTTTGCCTGTCGTTGGAACAATGTAGTCAAAACTAATAAAGGAAAGCATGAAAGAAACTATCCAACAAATAACCAATGCATAAATAAAAAGCATGGTGACATCTGGCATCTTATTACCTAGCCGTTCAACGGAATTTAAAAAACCTTTTCTTTTCTCTGTGCCTGTCATAATTTTTTCTCTAATATAATAATTAAAATATATAGACAAATATTGCCATATAAGCAATACATTCTTAAATAATTATATATACATAACAAATAAAAAATATGACCAGATACTATTGATTAAAAAATTTATGAATTTAGAATTGAATTCACAAATTTATTAAACGCATTAGTTATAGTTTATCTATTCCAAGCTTAATGAGAAATTCTGCCACTCGCTTAACATCTTCTGGATTTTGAGTATTCACTTCTAAATATGGCTTAGGTAAGCCATATTCTTCTAATACTTTAATAACACCTTCCAAATTAATGTTCGGTAAATCAACCTTTGTAATAATTGTTACGATCGTTTTATTATTATAAATGTCTAAAATCCCCTTAGGTAATCGACAAGTCAAATCTTCAGCACTGTGTACATAAATAATAATATCTGCTTCGGTCGTTGTACTGATCATCGCTTTGTACAGATGAGGATGACTAAAAAACTCCCCAGGCGTATCAATCCCACCTGACAAGTTATAATTGACTGCTTGAGTTTTTCGCGCTAAATCATAATCGCCCATTAGTGCATTAAAAAGTGACGTTTTACCAACGCCCACTGCACCAACAAAAACATATTTTTTCACTAATCAACTCCTAGTTAATGGACAAACTGCAAATCCGAGTGTTGATTCTAAATTTCTTTTAGTTTGTGTCAGCGCTTCCTCTATCGCACCTACTGAGCCATAAATTACTAGAGCACCTGTAAAACGATCTAAAAATCCGATGCTCACATCCGCTGCTTTTGTTGCATAATCCCCAGCAATCATTGCTGTTTCACTCGGTGTTAATGTCATAATACCTATTGCTTCTGCACCTGGAACACCAATTTTAGTGGCCAAATCAGGCCCAGGGTGAGCGATCAAATGCGCTAAAGTTACCTGTTTTCCCGGAACAAACTCTTGAATAATACGTGCAGGTGGTTTCTCAAAATCCATACTATACTCCTGAATAATTTATGCCTCATATACTGCAATTGCGTAAGGGGTAAAAAAAATAGAATTCTCTGGCAAAATAACATCAAGCTGTGGAAATTCTTTCTGAAATAGATCTTTCACACCGGGCAACATACAGCTGCCACCTGAGAGATATAAAGCATTAATAGAATGATTCTCAATATGATGACGAGTAATATCTGCCATTTTCTCAAAAACGGGACGGACAATTGGCCATACTTCTTTACCTGATGCTAACTTCTTGGCTTCAGCGTCTTCATAGCTTTTTTGCAGACTGCCTGCAATTGTTAACGTTACATGCCTTCCTCCTGTTGCTTCATCGCCAGAATAAACAACAGATCCCTTGTCAAGAATGGCTATTCCTGTCGTTCCACCACCTATATCAACAACGGCGGCTTTATCCAATTTTAATAAATGAGCAACAGCTGAAGGCTCATCAATCACAGCAGAAACGTCTAAACCTGCAGCTTCAATAACATTCACAGAAATTTTTGCATCAGTCCCCGGAGGATAAGATGTATTGGCCGATGTAAACTCGACGCCCAACAATTTTTCTAACTCAGCAACTTGCTGTTTCACTATTTTAATGGCTTCATGAAAATTAACCACAACGCCATCTCTAACCACATCAGCCCAATTTAATCGAGCAGCAATAGGATTTTGCTCTGCATCAACAACAACTGAAACAATATCACTCGTTCCCAAATCTATTCCCAACTTCAAAGGTAATTTAAATTGATCTGTTTTTTGCTCTTTATTCACAAGCTCTGCAAGTTGATTCAAGTGATTTTCAATTTTTTTTGGAAAAACGGGATGTTCATTAACCATTCTTTATCCTCTTTTGAGCTTGAAAGTGATCTAAAGTATTCTCAATAATATTAATCAAAGCTTCATCTTTAATGCTTCCTACAGGTAACTGTTTTAAAATTGCTTCTTTAATTTGAAAAACCAAAAAATCGTGATCAGTCATCGAAAAATTAGGTCGCACACCACAAAACTGTCGATAAATTTTTTTAGTCACTGTGTAATCACTGGCTTTTAACTCTATTTTTAATGCTCTCGCCACATCTTTAGCTTCAGGTGTCACAATACTATTGTTACGAGAAAACTCTAGAATATTTTCTCCTGTTGCTGCAACACGACGTATCGTAGAGGCTGTAATTAATTCTTTCATACCGACCACCTATTATTATATTTAATACATTAACAATCTTAAGAGAATGCTAAATATCAATATTCGGCAAAAGATAAAAAATAACTATTAGTTTTGATTTAAATAATATTATAGTATTTAAGTAGTTAAATAATAATAAAAAATATTGTAAAACATAACGTTAGTATATATTTGTAGAAATCCACATTATTACAAAAAAACAATTTTGATAATTTTATTAATAAATAGTTTGGAGATAATTTATGAGACATAATAAATCAATTGATTTACATCGATTATATCTTAATGATGAGATTATCAACTCACCTGATTTATTAGCGAAATCTCAACCGATCGTAGAACTTAATAAGATTAATATAAAAAAAACATCCGATGTCTATGAACATGCCTGTAATATCACTGGCTGGCAACAACTTTATAATCAAATTTTACCAGGACAATTTAATGGTTCGGTGATTGAAGGTTGGTTGGAAGGAATACAATTTTTTAAAGAATACACCAGCAAAATGGTTCAACAAAAATGCATGGTTTGGCCTGGTGCTGTTTGGATTGGAATCCCTCTACTTTGTAACCCTCAAATGGGTCGAATTGAACACAGTCCTTTAGTTGATGACTTAGTGGGCATTCAAATTGGTGGTACTGAATTCGGATTAAATACACCTGAAGATTACACAATTTTTGGTTTAGTCATTGATATAGAATTATTAGAAAGCTATTTTGAAACAATTTTGCATCGCACTTTTCCGATTCAAGAGCTGTCAAAACAAATGACTATCCGCATCAGCAGAGAAGAAAAAGCAAACCTTTGTCATCTAATTAATACAGCGCTGAATATTGCTTATACCTCTCCAGAAATTCTCAATAATCATATGACTATAAAAACCTTACGCTATAATCTTTTAGAAGCAATTGATGGCTTATTCACTAACATAAACTCCGTTAACCACCCATATATCATGTTAAAAAAATCCCAACAAAATCATATGCACATTACACAAAAAGCTCATGAATTTATTATGGATAATGCACAAAGTGCTGATGATATTAATATCGTGGAAATCTGTGAACATTTAAAAACCAGCAGAAGAACGTTACAAAATGCTTTTCAATCCGTTTGGGGTGTTTCACCAATTGCCTACTTAAAAGCGATTAAATTAAATGCTGTCAGAAGAGAATTAAGAAGCCCATATTCACAATTTTCAACCGTGCAAGATGCTGCGATGTCATGGGGTTTTTGGCATATGGGGCAATTTTCTTTAGACTATCAAACCTTATTCAAAGAATTACCTTCTCAAACATTAAGCAACCGTTTAGTTTTTCAGTAATGAATTATTAATTTATTCAACTGCTTTAATTAACCAGTCATAGAATATTTGTGCCGATGCTGAGTAACCTCTATTCTTCGCCTTAACTAGAAAATCACTTTTACCTGTTCTCGTTTCAAATTGTTCGATCTTTTTGAGCATGCCATTTTTCACAAGATCCTTGACCATGAACTCCCATCCTAATGCAATGCCCTGCCGATTAGTACAAGCTGCTAAGGCCAATGTGGCTTGATTATAAATTAGCATCTGTTTTTGTGGTTGATATACATAACCTTGAGATTTCATCCAATCTTTCCAATTCAGCCAAGGCCATAATTCAGGATCAAGCTGAATTAATCGATGCTGCATCAAATCATTAATGTCATTAATATCTTCTAGAGGATAATCACTATGACAAATAGGACAAACTATTTCAGGAAATAATAAAGTTGACTCTAAATGACGCCAGTCACCCTCACCAAATAAAATCCCAAAATCAAATCCAGAGATTAAATCAGAGTTCACATGATTATTAGATGTTATATGTATACTAATTTCAGGATAATCATTATTAAAGCGATAAACCAAAGGTGCTAACCAATAATGCGCCACCGCTTCAGTACAGATAATGCTAACAATATTCGTATGAGAATGATTTTGTATTTGCTGAATAGCCTTAGGCAAATTTTCAATAAAAGGCGTAATTTTTTCTAAGAGTAAGTAACCACTCGGTGTAAGCGTGACACCACGGCTCTCACGATTTAACAATTTAACATTTAAAATTTCTTCTAAAGTCTGAATCTGTTTACTAATCGCACCTTGCGTTAAAAATAGTTGCTCTGCAGCTTTGCTAAAACTGCCATTTTGCGCAACTACATAAAAATAATATATATAATTCAATACCCTAATATATTTAGTATTCATGCCTAAAAAGCGTAGATTACTCTACGCTTATTCCATAACCGTTAATGATTTAAATTAGCGGCGGCCTGTAAATCTAATGTATTGGTTTCAGGTGCCATTTTATAACTGGCAATTGCACCAATAAAAGTGATCAATGCCGCTATCAACATCGTATCACCAATCCC